>LFTS01000118.1 GCA_001513435.1 Gammaproteobacteria bacterium DTU040 | reverse complement strand
GGGCTGCAGCAAAATACCGTTAATAAAACACTTGGCAGCCAAGCGCATATCAAGCTGGAGTCCACGCGCCTGTATGACCGTATGCCAGCGGTGAGTCTAGACCAGCACCGAATCCTCCTGGAAACCCAGCGCGCGCAACCCTTGCAGCGCATTGATAGCTGGCAAGCCGTCATGCAGGCATTGGATGCGATTCCCAGTTTAACGGCTGTCTCACCTATAGTTTCTGGCCCTGCCTTGGTGCAACGTGGACGGGCAAGCGCCTCGGTTATTATCAATGGCATTGATGCGCAGCGTTATCAGAAAATTGTTGATTTACCCAGCAACATACAGCTGGGTAGCTATCGTATTAGTAGCCAAGACGCTTTGATTGGCAGTGAGCTGGCCAAAGATTTGGGTTTGCAAGCCGGTGATAAATTGCGCATTCAAGCCGCTGACGGTCGCACGGCTTTGGTGCGTGTGTCGGGCGTGTTTAGCATGGGTGTGCAAGAGCTAGACAGCCGACAAATTTATATTGATTTAAAACAGGCGCAAACGCTGTTGAATCTGGTCGGCGGTATTACTGGTCTGGAAGTGAAAATTGACGATATTTTTACTGCGCGTGAGTGGGGTGCGCGCTTGGAGCGCTTAACTGGTCTGCATGTAAAAAATTGGATGGATAACAACAGTCAGCTTCTTAATGCGTTGCGCTCGCAGAAAATGACTACGCAGATGATCCGCCTGTTCGTGGGCTTAGCCGTAGCCTTAGGGATTGCCAGCGTGATGGCCGTGAGTGTGGTGCAACGTACTCGCGAGGTAGGTATTTTGCGCGCCATGGGTAGCACTAGAGATCAAATTCTACGTGTGTTCCTGATTCAGGGTGCCATGCTGGGCGCCATAGGTGCAGTGTTTGGTATGGCAGGTGGTTATGTGCTGGTGCATCTATTTAATGGCTTTGGTGCGCGCTTATTTTTTGTTTCCGTGCATCCGGAAGTAACCATCACGGCACTGTTTGTTGCAATTTGTACAGGTATTTTGGCTGCAGCTCTGCCGGCTCGCCGTGCCTCAAGATACGATCCGGCGGAGGCGATTCGTTATGTCTAACGAAGTAGTGCTGGAGCTGCGTCAGCTGTGCAAGGTGTTTGAACCCGATACACCCCGCGCGCTGCAGGTATTGTTTGATATTGATTTACAGTTGTACGCCGGAGAGTTGACCGCTTTGGTTGGCCCCTCCGGCTCGGGGAAAAGTACTTTGCTTAACCTGATGGGGTTGCTGGATACGCCCAGTAAAGGTGAGTTGTTGATTCAAGGGCAGGCTACTGCAGCGTTAGACGATACTCGGCGTACGGCTTTGCGCGCGCATCATATTGGTTTTGTTTTTCAGTTTCATCATCTAATCGGTGCTTTTAATGTGCTGGATAATGTGTTAATGCCGCTGATGTTGCAGCAGGGTAAACCTAATCAAGAGCAGCTCGAATATGCGCACTACTTGCTTGAAGCCGTGGGGTTAGCTGATTTGGCGCAGCGCTCAGCCAAGGCATTATCGGGTGGTCAGCAACAGCGGGTGGCCATTGCGCGTGCTTTAGTCAACAGGCCCGCGTTGTTATTGGCCGATGAGCCGACCGGTAACCTAGATACACAAACCGCCGATGAAGTGTTTACCCTGTTCGAGCAGTTTAATCGTGAAACGGGCTGTGCCACCTTAATCGTGACGCACGATCCGCTGCTTAGCGCACGTTGCCCGCGCACTATTAGTATGTTGGACGGGCGGATTGCTTCTTAAGAAGCCTGCGCATCTATAGCTCGTACAGGCATGGCGTACAGCATTGCGTTTTGTGTAGAAAAATTTAGAAACCTGCGTTTGTTGATGCGATAAAGCTTAGTTTGTGTTACAAATAGCGCGTTTTACGTTCTCAGGGCGGGGTGTGAGTCCCCACCGGCGGTAAAGACCAGCTAATGTGGTCGAGCCCGCGAGCGCCTGCTAGGGGTTTTCCGCTAACAGGGTCAGCAGACTTTGGTGCAATCCCAAGGCCGACGGTTATAGTCCGGATGAGAGAGGGCGAGTTCCCACGACAGCTGTGCACCCCATGTGCCCTTGTCGTCCTGTGCGTTATAGATGCGCACAAAACTCCCTCCAGTGTCGCCCTGTTATTGCAGCTATTCTTTATAGCTAGAGGCTACTTAACAGGAATCAATACCAATGTTTACTGGAATTATCGAAGCCGTTGGCAGTATTCGCAGCTTGACGCCCAAAGGCGGCGATGTGCGTTTACAGGTCGCCACCGGTAAGCTGGATCTATCTGACGTTAAGCTGGGTGACAGCATAGCCGTCAATGGCATTTGCCTGACTGTAGTGGAGTTACCCGGTGATGGCTTTTGCGCGGATGTAAGTCGCGAAACCCTTGCGCGTACTGCGCTGGTTAATTTACGCCAAGGCAGCAAAGTAAATCTAGAAAAAGCCCTCTTACCCACCACACGTTTAGGCGGACACTTGGTCAGCGGTCATGTTGACGGCGTCGGTGAAGTCATTAAGCGTGAAGACAATGCGCGTGCCATTCAGTTCGCTATTCGTGCGCCGAAAGAATTGGCGCGTTATATCGCTATGAAAGGCTCTATCACGGTAGATGGCACCAGTTTGACGGTCAATAGCGTCAATGGTAGCGAGTTTGAGCTCACCATTGTACCGCACACTTTGCAAGAAACCATTATGGCGGACTATCAATGCGGTCATTTAGTGAACCTAGAAATTGACCTAATTGCGCGTTATTTAGAACGTTTATTGCTTGGCGACAAGGCCGCAGTGCCCGATTCGGCTGGTATTAGTGAAACATTTTTGGCAGAACACGGTTTTCTGCGCTAATAGATGGAGAGGTTGTTGTGGCTTTAAATACGATTGATGAAATTATTGAAGATATGCGTCAAGGCAAGATGGTTATTCTCATGGATGACGAAGATCGCGAAAATGAAGGCGATATCATTATTGCAGCTGAGTCGGTGACCGCTGAGCATATTAACTTTATGGCCAAATACGCGCGCGGCTTGATCTGTATGCCCATGAGTGCTGAACGCTGTGAGCGTTTAGGCTTACCGCTGATGGCGCACCGTAACGCATCTGGCTTTGGCACCAAGTTTACGGTGTCGATAGAAGCCGCTGAGGGTGTCACCACGGGTATTTCAGCGGCGGATCGTGCGCGCACGGTTCAGGCAGCGGCAGCCAAAGATGCTACGGCGGATGATATTGTAAGCCCTGGGCATATTTTCCCGCTAATGGCGCAAGCCGGTGGTGTACTGGCGCGTGCAGGGCACACCGAGGCGGCCTGTGATTTGGCACGTTTGGCGGGTTTTGAACCCGCTGGTGTTATTTGCGAAATCATGAATGATGACGGCACTATGGCGCGTCGCCCGGACTTGGAAGTCTTTGCGCAAGAGCATGGTTTGAAGATCGGTACTATTGCTGATTTGATTCACTACCGCCTGATTCATGAGCGCACTATTGAGCGCGTATCCGAGCAACCGCTGGACTCAGAGCTAGGTCTGTTTAATCTGGTGACCTACCGCGAAAGTACCGGTGGTGATGTGCATATGGCGCTGACCTTAGGCGAGCTTTCGCCTGAAGAACCTACTCTGGTGCGGGTACACAACATGGATCCGCTACGTGATTTGTTTATGGTCAAGCGCCCAGGTCTGTGGAGCTTGCAAGGTGCTATGGCTGAAGTGGCTAAAGCAGGCAGTGGTGTAGTGCTCTTGTTAGCCAACCAAATGACCGGCTCCACTTTGCTGGAGCACTTGGACCGCCAGCTCGGTAGTCATAAAGCGACCAATCAGCAGGGTACTTACAGCACAGTAGGTGCAGGTTCACAGATTTTGCGCGACTTGGGCGTGCGTAAAATGCGCTTGCTCAGCTCGCCGATGCGTTTTAATGCTATATCAGGTTTTGATTTAGAGGTGGTAGAATATCTACAGCCGCAAGATGCATAAGCCGCGCAACAAATATATCGCCGGTAATAGATGAATATAGCAATGCAACGCCTAATTGTTTGTTTTGCTAGTAATAATGACACGTAGCTACAGAAATAATGCTCTTTAACTAGGAAATTAAGTATATGACCATGCAGACAATTGAAGGTACTTTTGTTGCACCCCAGGGTAAGTTCGCCTTGGTTGTGGGCCGTTTTAACAGCTTTGTTGTGGAAAGCCTCGTCAGTGGCGCAATTGATGCGCTGGTACGCCACGGTGTTCAGCAAAGCGATATCACAGTCATTCGTGCACCAGGTGCTTTTGAATTGCCCTTAGTGGCCCAGCGTGTGGCGCAGCTTGATGAGTTTGACGCCATTGTTGCCTTAGGCGCGGTGATTCGTGGTGGTACACCGCACTTTGACTATGTGGCGGGCGAGTGCACCAAAGGCTTGGCACAAGTGTCCATGCAATATGATATTCCAGTTGCTTTTGGCGTCCTCACCGTGGATAGCATTGAGCAAGCGATTGAGCGTTCGGGCACTAAAGCAGGCAATAAGGGTGCAGAAGCTGCGCTGTCTGCGTTGGAAATGGTTAGTCTGCTGCAGCAGTTGGAGGCCAAGTGAGTCTCAATTATGACGACTGCCGCGATAACCCGCCGCCGCGTGCCAAAGGCACAATCGCTAAACGACGCGTGGCGCGTACCCTGTTAATGCAGGCTGTTTATCAATGGCAGATCGCTGGGCAAAACTTGAATGATATTGAAGCGCAATTTCAGGTCGATAATGATTTCTCCGGTGTGGACGGTGAATACTTCAGCCAAGGTTTGCGTGCTATTGCACACAGCAAAACCGAGCTAGATGCGCTATTTGAGCATTATTTAGACCGTCCAGTGATCGAGTTGGATCCTGTTGAGCTAGCGATTTTGCGCCTTGCTGCCTGGGAGTTTAGTCAGCGAATTGATGTTCCGTATCGCGTGGTGTTGAACGAGGGGATTGAGCTGGCGAAAACCTTTGGTGCAACTGATGGCCATAAGTATGTTAACGGCGTTCTCGACAAGCTAGCAGCAAAATTACGCGGCGAAGAAATGCGTGAGCACAAAAGCAAGAAATAGCAGCATTGACTGTGAAAATCTCAGGAGTGCGGACCCTGTGTCCGCATTTTTTGTATCGGTTTAGGCTAAATGAACAGCCATATGTATTCTAGCCACTGGCTAAGTCGACCATAGTGCCAATCTTGCCTAGACTTAAGAGAGGCCGTGGTGCAAGAATTTGAACTCATTCGCCAAATATTTCGCAACGCTGATTATGCTCAGCCTAATGCGCAAATCGTGCAATCGATTGGCGATGACTGTGCGTTGTTAAATATTCCAGCCGGCCAGCAATTGGCGGTGACCACCGACTCCCTCCTCGAACATGTCCATTTTCCAGCCGATGCGGACCCTTTTTTGCTTGGGCAAAGAGCTTTAGCTGTAGCGGTGAGCGATCTGGCTGCTGCTGGCGCTGTCCCGTTAGCCTTTACGTTAGCGCTGAGTTTGCCGCACCCTGATGTAGCTTGGTTGCAGTGTTTTTCTCGTGGCTTGGCAGCAATGGCGCAGCAGTGTCACATTCGTTTAGTGGGCGGCGATACGACTGCCGGCCCGTTAAATATTGGCATCACAGCCATGGGTTGTGTGCCGCAGGGCTGTGGTTTGTTGCGCAGTGGCGCGACAGCAGGTGAGTTGCTGTTTGTCAGTGGCCCGCTAGGCGCGGCCGCAGCAGCGTTAAGGTTGTTTAAGCATGACAGCCTGTTATCAGCGGATACGCAACAGCAATTACTGGATGCTTTTTGGACGCCTCAGCCACAATTAGCGTTGGGGCAGTGGTTACGTGGTAAAGCTGGCGCGGTGCAGGATATTTCCGATGGTTTGCTTGCCGATGCAGCACATATTGCCCATGAGTCCGGCGTACAGCTTTGTATTGAGCAGCATAAAGTACCGCTAGCGCAGGCTGCTGTGGCCTGCGATGCTGCTCAAGCGCTGAACTGGGCGCTCACGGGTGGTGACGATTATCAATTGTTATTTACCCTAACGCCTGCGTACCAAGAGCAGCTGCAGCACGAATTTCCACAGGCGGTTTGTATTGGTTATGTGCAGGTTGGTCAGGGACTGCAATTAGTCGATGACCAAGGCCGCTTGCTATCCTATACTAAAACCGGTTATCAGCATTTTGGATAAGTAATGAGCGCACCTCAGTCGCCGCAAGTTTGGCGTAATTTTTGGCATTTTTTAGCCTTCGGTTTTGGTACTGGTTTGGCACGTAAGGCCCCAGGCACTTGGGGGACTTTGGCCGGATTGGTGTTTGTCCCTTTCTTGCAGTGGTTAGCGCTGCCGGTTGCGCTGGTCATTATTGCAGTGGCAACGCTGTTTGGCGTGTGGCTGTGCGGTAAAGTGGCTGATGATTTGGGCGTGCACGATCATGGCGGTATTGTTTGGGATGAAATTGTTGGTATCTGGTTGACGCTAATTTTATTACCCGCGCATTGGATATGGTGGTTGGCAGGTTTTGTCGTATTTCGTTTGTTCGACATACTGAAACCTTGGCCGATTAGTGTGCTGGATCGCAAAGTGAGCGGTGGTTTAGGCATTATGCTAGACGACCTATTGGCTGCAGTGTTTGCGGCGTTTGTTTTGCTCTGTGCACAGTGGTTTTTGCTTGGCTGATAAGGAGAGGCTATGCTGCGTTGGTGTTTTTTAGTTTTATTAGGTTTGTCCTGCAGCCTGTCGGCAGCGCCTCAGGTGCGTGTGGTGGGTTTATTTCCTAACGCGGCAGTGCTTAGCATTGATGGCGAGCGTAAATTGGTAAAGGTTGGGCAAACAGGACCGCAGGGTGTGCAAGTGGTGCGCGCTGATAGTCAGTCGGCTGTATTGCGAATTAATGGCGTAGAAAGCACTCATACATTAGCCAGAGAATATGCCAGCGGTGGTTATACAGCACCGGGTAAACAAAGCCATGTTTTGCCGCGAGGCGAAGGAGGGCATTACCGAACCAGCGGCTTGGTTAATGGTCGTAGTATGACGTTTTTAGTTGATACCGGCGCGACTTCCATTGCCTTTAGCGAGGTGCATGCTCAGCGTTTAGGTATTGCTTATCGGCAGCAGGGTGAGCCGATGACGGCTTCAACGGCTAGCGGCCTAACAAAGGCGTGGCGCGTTAAACTTAATTCAGTAAAAATTGCCGGAATTGAGGTTTTAGGTGTCGAAGCTGCTGTGTTGGAAGGTGAGTTTCCGCGTGAGGCTTTATTAGGGATGAGCTTTTTAAACCGTATTCGCTGGCGTGAAGAGCTCGGCACCCTAGTGTTGGAGTCCAAACATTAATAGCATTTGCAAACAAATGAGGAATGTTCGATGAGGCGATTTTATAAAGGATTGTGTTTGGCGGCATTGATTGGATTGGCCGGTTGTCAGGCGGTCAATACAACGACGTCTAGCGCTGTGGGGGTTGAGCGCAAGCAGTATATGCTTAGCATGTTGAGCACCGACGAGATTAATCAGTCTTATGCACAGATGTATCAAGAAACACTAGGTGAGGCGCAGAAAAAAGGCCAGCTGGATACTACCAGTAAGCAAGCAATACGTTTACAGCAGATAGGCAAGCGTTTAATCGCACAGGCACCGCATTTCCGTGAGGATGCACGGCAGTGGGATTGGCAGGTCAGTCTCATCAAAAGTCCAGAGATGAATGCGAACTGCGGCCCGGGTGGGAAAATTATCTTTTATTCAGGATTAATTGATAAGTTAAAACTCACCGATGATGAAATTGCTGCGGTAATGGGGCATGAAATCGCACACGCGTTACGTGAACACAGCCGTGAACAAATGTCGAAAGCCTACAGTGTAGAGTTGGCTAAGACCGGAGTAGGGGCGTTGTTAGGTGTTGACCAAAACACCATGAGTATGGTCAACGTGGCGGTGAATTACGGCATGATGCTGCCGAATAGCCGTAGCGCTGAAACTGAAGCCGATCTGATTGGTATCGAGTTAGCCGCTAGAGCTGGATATGATCCAAATGGTGCGGTTAGTTTGTGGAAGAAAATGGAGCAAGCTGGCGGTAAAGGCCCCGCTGAGTTTATGAGCACACACCCTTCGTCCAGTACGCGCATTCAGAACTTGCAGCAAGCTATTCCTAAGGTGATGCCTCTGTACGAGCGGGCTAAATAAAGCTCGAGTTTGCGCCTGCATAGGTTTGGCTCAGCCAATAAAGTCTGCTCCTACGGATGAGCGCGTTACAAAGCACAGTTCTTGTTGGAGGCCAGCTTCGGGGCGACCCGAACCATAAAACCAACTCAAGCGTTGCCGGGAAATGCCAATCGCGCAAAAGTTGCGCTCCCACAAGAGTCCTACAAAAAATCGCTGTTCTACAAAGCGGGTAGGCGTATTAAGTTTCGTACGCTAAGTTAGGCATTAACCAGCGTTCGCTGTCTTCTAGGCTTTGGCCTTTACGCTTGGCATAGCTTTGCACCTGATCTTTTTCGATTTTACCCACCGCAAAGTATTTGGCTTCTGGGTGGGCGAAATACCAGCCGCTGACCGCTGCCGTGGGGAACATCGCATAGTGCTCAGTGAGGCTCACACCGCAACTTCCTTCAGGGTCCAGCAATTCGAATAGCGAACCTTTTTCTGTGTGGTCGGGGCAGGCTGGATAGCCAGGTGCTGGGCGAATACCGCTGTATTGTTCACGAATGAGATCATCGTTATCTAGCTGCTCATCGGCTGCATAGCCCCAATACTTGGTGCGCACTTGGTGGTGCAGCCATTCCGCAGTAGCTTCCGCTAAACGGTCGGCTAAGGCCTGCACCATAATGGCGTTGTAATCATCGCCTTGCGCTTTGTATTCGTTACATAATTCTTCTACACCAATTCCTGCGGTGACAATAAAACCGCCAACATAATCGGTTAGGCCGCTGTCTTTAGGTGCTACATAATCAGCCAAGCAACGGTTGACGCCTTGGTCACGGATGACGGACTGTTGACGCAAGTGGTGCAGACGGCGTAAGGGCTGACCTTGCTCGTCATAGAGTTCAAGGTCGTCATGGTCCACCTGATTGGCAGGCCAGAAACCAAACAGCGCACGGGCTTCAATAAGATTCTCATTGACCATTTTATCCAGCATCACCTGCGCTTCATCGAACAGGGTTTTGGCTGCTTCACCCACCACTTCGTCCTCGAAAATACGCGGGTATTTGCCCACTAGGTTCCAAGAGATAAAGAACGGTGTCCAGTCGAGATACTTACGGATTTCATGCAAATCAAGGTTTTTCAGCAGCTTGCTACCCGTAAAACTGGGCACTGGAGGCTGATAAGTGCTCCAATCCAGCTGTAAGCGATTGTCTAGCGCTTGCTGGTAAGTGAGGTATTTGGTCTTGGCGCTGCGGTTAGCGGTACGCTCACGGATAAGCGCGTACTCCTCACGAATGCCTTTGATGTAGTCTGGTTTAAGCTCTTTGGATAATAAGGTCGTCGCCACACCCACGGCACGGGAAGCGTCGGTAACGTAAACCACAGCATCATTGGTGTAGTGTGGGTCGATACGCACAGCAGTGTGCGCCTTGGAGGTGGTTGCCCCGCCAATGAGTAGCGGCAGGTGAAAGTTCTGGCGCTGCATTTCCTTGGCCACGTTGACCATTTCATCCAGTGACGGAGTAATCAGGCCCGACAAACCGATAATGTCGCATTTTTCTTCAATCGCGGTTTTTAGGATTTTATCGGCGGGCACCATCACACCCATATCGACAATATCGTAGCCATTACAGCCCAATACCACCGCGACAATGTTTTTACCAATATCGTGTACGTCGCCTTTGACGGTTGCCATCAGGATTTTGCCCTTGGCTTCCGGCTGGTCACCTTTTTCTTCTTCAATAAAAGGAATCAGGTGCGCTACGGCTTGTTTCATTACCCGGGCGGACTTAACCACTTGCGGCAGGAACATTTTACCGCTACCAAACAAATCGCCGACCACGTTCATGCCGGACATGAGCGGCCCCTCAATGACTTCGATAGGGCGGCTAACGGACTGGCGGCACTCTTCAGTGTCATCGACAATGTGGCTGGTAATGCCTTTGACCAACGCGTATTCAAGGCGCTTATCCACTGGCAGCGAGCGCCACTCCTCGTTTTCCACCTCTTTTTTGCTGCCGTCACCGCGGTAATCCTCGGCAATATTAAGCAGCGCATCGGTGGCACCTGGGTGACGGTTAAGAATCACGTCTTCGACTTTGTTGCGCAGATCGGCTGGAATTTGGTCGTAAATTTCTAACTGGCCAGCATTGACAATACCCATATTTAAGCCGTTTTGAATGGCGTAATACAGGAATACCGAGTGAATGGCTTCACGTACCGGGTTGTTGCCGCGGAAGGAGAAGCTCACGTTAGACACACCGCCCGAGGTCAGCGCATGGGGCAGGTTGTCACGAATCCACGCACAGGCCTCGATAAAGTCCATGGCATAGTTGTTGTGTTCTTCGATACCGGTCGCCACCGCAAAGATGTTGGCATCAAAGATAATGTCTTCGGGCGGGAAACCTACTTGGTTCACGAGAATATCGTAGGAGCGCGCACAAATTTCTTGTTTGCGCGCTGCGGTATCGGCTTGGCCTTGTTCGTCAAAGGCCATGACCACCACGGCGGCACCGTAACGACGACAGAGTTTGGCATGCTTAATAAATTCCTCTACGCCTTCTTTCATCGAGATGGAGTTGACGATGCCTTTACCCTGAATGCACTTTAAACCCGCTTCGATAATCTCCCATTTGGAGGAGTCGATCATAATCGGCACGCGGGAGATATCCGGCTCACCAGCGATCAGGTTGAGGAAGGTGACCATGGCAGCTTTGGAGTCCAGCATGCCTTCGTCCATGTTGATATCAATCACCTGCGCACCGGCTTCGACTTGTTGCAGAGCGACTTCCAGTGCTTCGGTGTAATTTTCTTCACGAATCAAACGTGCAAAACGAGCCGAGCCGGTGATGTTGGTGCGCTCGCCCACGTTGACAAACAAGGAGCTGCGGTCGATGGTGAACGGCTCAAGCCCTGACAGGCGACAGGCCTTGGGGATATCAGGAATCTGGCGCGGTGGGTACTTGGCAATCACTTTGGCAATAGCGGCAATGTGCTCAGGCGTGGTACCGCAGCAGCCGCCGACAATGTTTAAAAAGCCTGAAGCGGCAAAGTCCTCAATCAGTGCTGCAGTTTCGGCGGCGCTTTCATCGTATTCACCAAAGGCGTTTGGTAGGCCTGCGTTAGGGTGTGCGGAGACGAAGGTGTCGGCTTTTTCGGATAATTCCTGTAGGTAGGGGCGCAGCTCTTTGGCACCAAGAGCGCAGTTTAAGCCTACGGAAATCGGTTTGCAGTGACGGATGGAGTTCCAAAAGGCTTCGGTGGTTTGCCCTGATAACGTGCGGCCTGAAGCATCGGTAATCGTACCGGAAATCATAATGGGCAGAGTGACGCCCAGTTCTTCAAACACGCCTTCGACGGCGAAAATAGCCGCTTTAGCATTAAGGGTGTCGAAGATGGTTTCGATCATGATGATGTCGGCACCGCCATTGATTAATCCGCGCGTTGCTTCACTGTAGTTCTCGACCAAAATATCAAAGGTGACGTTACGGTAGCCAGGGTTGTTCACATCCGGTGACAGTGAGCAGGTGCGGCTGGTTGGGCCTAACACACCGGCAACATAGCGCGGCTTATCCGGAGTTTCTAGGGTTTTAGCATCGGCTACTTCGCGGGCAATGCGCGCACCTTCAAAGTTCAGCTCATAAGCTAAGTCCTGCATGCCGTAGTCGGCTTGTGAGATCTGTGTGGAGTTGAAAGTGTTGGTTTCGATAATGTCCGCGCCGGCGTCGAGATAGGCTTTCTCGATTTTTTGAATCAATTCAGGCTGAGTCAAAATTAGCAGGTCGTTGTTGCCTTGCACATCTTGCGGCCAATCAGCAAAGCGCTCGCCACGAAACTGCGCTTCATCTAAGCGCTCATTTTGAATCATGGTGCCCATGGCGCCATCGAGCAATAAAATGCGGGTTTTAAGGTCGGCGTGAAGCTGGGCTAAACGAGTACTGCGATTGGTCATGATTATTTCCGGAGGTCTAAACAAAAATCAAGCGAGCAATAATAGCAAAGTCAGTGGTTTTTGCGAATTCGGAGGGTGACTTTGAGGGGGCGCTTGCAGTAGTGCCAGTATCTGCACTACTCGCTGATTTCTTATTGGTTTGGGAGCCTCGATGCGTTCAGAGGCTCCTGAAAATCCAAACAGCAAAACAGATATTTATGCACGAAGATTGGATTAGGTGATGCGGGTAGTGGTTTTAGCGCTCAAGGTGTTTTAGCTTGTCTGCTACGCCATCCCACTCTTCTGCGTCGGGCAAAGGATCTTTCTTTTCACTGATGTTTGGCCATATTTCCGCCAGCTCAGCGTTAAGCTCAATGTATTCTTGCATATCATCTGGCACTTCGTCCTCGGCAAAAATGGCCTCGGCTGGGCATTCGGGCTCACATAGAGCGCAGTCAATGCATTCGTCAGGGTGAATAACAAGAAAGTTGGGTCCCTCATAGAAGCAGTCAACAGGGCAAACTTCCACACAGTCGGTGTATTTGCACTTAATGCAGTTATCTGTGACAACAAAGGTCATGGTTGGAGTCTCCTCGACAGACGCTGTAATAATTCTGGTGCGCTATTCTAACAGCTCGTTAATAAAAAAATCAGCTAACTTAACCTTATAAGCTTAAGCCTGCTAGAATAGGCACGCTTTGCCGAAAGAGCACAATGCTACTTTGGCAG
>LFTS01000187.1 GCA_001513435.1 Gammaproteobacteria bacterium DTU040 | reverse complement strand
AGGTGAGCCTGATTAGTGCAGAGGACGAGCAAAGTCTGTATGAGCTGGCGCCTCAAAAACCCCGCCAGTATCGAGCTGTTGCTGAGACGGATGCGGTGGTTATTAAATTAGATACCGAAAAGCTGGCGCAGCTGTTGGCTTGGCGGCAGATGATGCAGGATGTATTGCTCGACTTGGAGCACGATCACCTAGACCTTGACTGGCTAGAAAAGCTGCTGGTCAACCCATTGTTCAGTAATGTACCTGCACAAAATATCCGTGAAATTCTCCAGCGTTTAAAACCAGTAAAGGTAGCCGCCGGCAGTGAAATTATTCGCCAAGGAGCGGTGGGTGAAACCTGTTACTTTTTACGAACAGGGCGGGCGCAAGTCACGCGTGAGCAAGAGGGCGAATTGCAGGTTTTAGCTGAGCTGGAAGAGGGGGCCTGTTTTGGCGAAGAAGCCTTACTCAGTGATCAGCCACGCAATGCCAATATCAGCATGCTTGAGGACGGACAGGTTTTAGAGCTGTCTCGGCAAGACTTTGTTGAACTGCTCAAAGCACCTGTAGTTGCAGAGTGTTCGCTGGAACAGGCGCAACAACAGCTTGAACAGCAGCAGGCTCAATGGTTGGATGTGCGACGTCAGGATGAATATGAACAAGCCCATGCTTTTGGTGCTTTGCATATGCCGTTGGACGTGTTGCGCTTAAAGTCACGCTTACTGAATAAAGAAGTGCTGTATTTTTGCTATTGTGACAGTGGCAAACGTAGCCAGAATGCGGTTTTCTTGCTTACCCAGCTTGGCTTTAAAGCTAAAATGCTCGCTGGAGGCACAGACAGCTTGTCGGTGTTGCAGCGCGATGAGTTGCTGTCTGAGCAGGGCGCAGGCTACTTGGTTCGGCGCGGCGGGCGTATCGAAGTAAGCCAATAAGCTTTCTGTAGTGGTGCGCTTAAGTTACGCCTGCAGCTGCACGATTTGTTTATTGCTGATATGGCGCAGCCGCAAACCTAATAACACGGCCGCACAGGTTAGCCCTGCAATCAGACCCTGCCACATGCCTGCCGGGCCTTGGGCAGTGCCCAGATAGTCGGTTAGCCCTAAGATATAGCCAATCGGCAAGCCTACGCCCCAGTATGAAACCAGAGTAATTAGCATGGTCATGCGGGTGTCTTGATAACCGCGCAATGCGCCGGCTGCGGTAACCTGCACGGCATCAGAAAACTGAAACACTGCTGCGTAGACAATCAGTGCAGCTGCAATGCTCAGCACCACAGGGTCTTCGGTATAAATTCGCGCAATGGACTCTCTCAGCCACGTCATAAAACCAGCAGAAATACAGGCCACCAGCAACGCTGTACCCATAGCCACAAAGGCGGCAAAGCGTGCTTGCTGTGGTTGTTGTGCGCCCATCGCCTGACCGACGCGTACCGTAGTGGCCATACCCAATGAGTAAGGTAGCATAAACACCAGCGAGCTAAAGTTGAGGGCTATTTGGTGGCCGGCCACGGTATTAGCGCCTAGACCGCCAATCAGCAAAGCGATAATAGAAAAAATACTCGCCTCGGCAAAAATAGCGATGCCTATAGGTACGCCCAGTGTGGCTAAGCTCTTTTGCATGGACAGGTTGGGCCACTGAAAACGGGCAAAGACATTGTGCCCTTGGTAATAGGGTGCCCAGCGCACCCAAACCAGCATTGCCAGTGCCATAAATACCATCACCAGAGCTGTTGCCCAGCCACAGCCAACTCCGCCCATTGCCGGTACGCCAAGTTTGCCGTAGATAAATATATAGTTAACGGGAATATTGATTAACAAGCCTAGGATACCGATCACCATACTGGGGCGGGTGCGGCCTAAGGCATCGCTATAACAGCGAAAAACCAAGTACACAGCGACGGCGGGAAAGCCGCAGGCGACAGCGCGTAAATAGCCCATGGCGGGTTCAATCAATGCAGGACTGATTTGCAGCCAATGCATTAGCGGTTTAGCGTTCCACATCAATACAGCTAAGCCACTGCCGAGCATAAGCCCTAACCATAAGGCTTGGCGTACCAAGGGACCAATGCTGGCATTATCGCCAGCACCAAATAACCGTGCAGCTTTGGCGGTAGTGGCTAAAAGCACACCGCTCATCAGTAGAAAAATAGGCACCCAAATAGAGTTGCCCAGTGCAACTGCAGCTAAGTCATTAGGGCTAACGCGACCGGCCATCATGGTGTCGACAAAACCCATGGCTGTGTTAGCGAGTTGGGCGATTACAATAGGAATGGCAAGGCTTAACAAACGCCGCCACTCACTGGTTATGCGTGCTACAAGAGTGTTGTTATACATAAAGGTAGTATATTTAAAGGTGGGGGTTGAGTCGTATTCTATGCAATTAGGGGAATCGCTCTTTTGATTGATTATGCTGGAATATGAGAGTTGTTAAGAGTTTCATAGATAGGGTTTTGCTTGGTGGGCTGCACATTCGAGCCCCTGAAAAGCACAGCAAGTTTACGCTAAGCAAAACTATTTTGCAGGAAAGTTGAAATCCAGCAATGATTCTGTTGCTAGAGCATGATTGTTTTAAATAAAAACAAGATTAATCTATGCCGCTAGGTACAGCGCAAGATGTATATTTGGAGGGGCCTGGTAAAAGATTGCAAACGGTCGTTTCGTCATATGACTAACCATTTAGCTAAGCTGCCAGTTCCGCATGTTTACTGGATCTTCGCATTTAAGGGTGTAGAAAAAATCTGACCGGTTGGAAAAGGTGTCGGGGAACATGGGAAATGTAAGCTTCTATAAGAGCTGTGCCTAGCGTTCGGCTGCGTGCTAACCGCTTTGCTTTACTGTGGGATTGTGTGTCTGTGGGATTGTGTGTCTGTGGGGTTATGGGACTGTGGGAGCGCATCTTATGCGCGATGAAAACCCTGCCGAGCTTAGCTGCCCCTGTAGATACCATCTCTCCGAACCGTCCGTAAAGGGTTAGCTAACCACTTGCGGGCGGTAT
>LFTS01000112.1 GCA_001513435.1 Gammaproteobacteria bacterium DTU040 | reverse complement strand
CCACTATTTCCTGTTCAATATCGCAATTGACCTTGGCCAGTAACAAGCCGCCGTTGTAATGGATGGTGATTTTTTCCAGCAGCGGCATTAAAGCTTTGCAAGGAGCACACCATTCCGCCCAGAAGTCCACCAGAACAGGTGTGCTGAAAGATTTTTCGATAACCTGTTGGTCAAAGTTTTCTGCACCCACCGCATCAAAAATATAGGCTTCACTCATGTTTTTATTTCCTATTTAGCGCGCCGCGCACTGTAGACACGAAAGCCATTACGCTCAGCTAATAGCTTACAGGGACCTAAGTGCGCCTCAATTAATGGCTGATATTTTAAAAAACTGTTGGCAACCAACCGCAACTCTCCACCGGGACGTAAATGTGCGGCTGCTTGTTGTATGAGCTGCTCGGTCGCTTGGTAGTTAGTATGCACGCCCTGATGAAAAGGCGGGTTGGTAATTATAGCGCTTAGCTCATGCGGCGCATCTTCAATGCCAGCGCCAAACACAACCTCGGCCTCTAACTGGTTAGCCGCCAAACTAAGCTCGCTACTACGCACAGCAAACGCGTCTACATCGAATAAGGTTAGCTGTGCTTTTGGATAATGCTGTTTTAAATACGCACCAACCACGCCAGCACCACAGCCAAAATCAAGCCAATGCCCAACGGGTAAGCCTTCTAAGTGCTCTAGCAAAAGCGCTGTGCCTTTATCCAAACGCCCATGGCTAAACACGCCCGGCAAGCTGTGAATGGTTAAACCTGCACAGTTAAAGGTTTGCTGTCCGTCTTCTGGATTTGGCTGGGGCGGTGCTTGTTCAATGTGGCATTGCCAGAGCTGACAGTGACGTGCGCTATCAACTTTATAAGAATGACCTAGTTGTGCCAACTGCTTGGCTGCACCCTCGACACCACTGCGTTTTTCGCCGACTAGAAACAGCGTGCCACCGTTAATTTGACTGGCGATCGCCTGCATTAAATAGGCGGCAAGCTCTCGTGATTTAGGTAAAAATAATACCGCCGAGGTGTAAGCCAACTTGGGTGGCACGATACCTGTGTGCACGCGCTCGGGAAAATTACGCGCAAGCTGTTGGTAATCATCCGCCAACCAAGACCACGCCTGAGCGTGCGGCAACTCCGCCAGCAAAGCATCGGCAGGCGCACCTGCAAACAAAATAGAGCCATCAAATAATTCCGCTTGACGCAGTAACACTTGGCTTCTGGGATCCATAACAACCCACCGCATAAAAAAGAAAGCATTTTAGCAGACTCACCCGCATTGTTAGGCATTTCTGTTGCCGCATACCTTTTAACTGTGGGAGCGCAACTTTTGCGCGATGCGGATTGACCAGCTACGACTTAGCTAAATCCTGAAACTGTGGGCCTGTCTCAACGTCCGCTATCGCCCAGAAGCTGGGCTCCTACAAATATCGTCCAAAACATGGGCTGCCACAGATGAATGCATGGCGCACCGAGTTCCGTAAGTGCCAGACTCATGTCGTACGACACTGGTGAGAAAAAACCATACCAAGACAAACGGCGCTAAGGGTATTAGAATAAAGCGCATTATTTGAGCCTAGATGTGAATAGAGGCGTTTGGCATAGGTGCAGGTACCCAGTATGACCCACAAGCAAGGCAGCAATAGCGAAGAAACGATCACCCACTTTGGCTTTCAAAATGTCGCCGAAAGTGAGAAGGCCAGTAAGGTCGCAGAAGTATTTCACTCTGTCGCCGGTCGTTATGACTTGATGAACGATGTGTTATCCGGCGGTATGCACCGTTTGTGGAAGCGCTTTACCATTGAGCTTTCTGGTGTGCGCGCTGGAAATAAGGTGCTGGACATTGCCGGTGGCACGGGCGACTTAACGTGCAAGTTTTCGCGCTTGGTGGGTGCCGAAGGGCAAGTGGTGCTGGCGGATATTAACGACTCCATGCTTAAAGTAGGACGTAATCGTCTGTTAGATAAAGGCATCAGCGGCAATGTGCATTTTGTGCAGGCCAATGCCGAGTGCTTGCCGTTTCCGGATAACCATTTTGATGTGGTCACCATTGCCTTTGGCTTGCGTAACGTCACCCACAAAGACACCGCCATTGCCTCCATGCTGCGCGTGCTTAAGCCCGGTGGGCGTTTATTAGTGTTGGAGTTTTCTAAGCCGAAAAACCCCGTGCTATCCAAAATCTACGATACCTATTCGTTTAATTTCATGCCGCTAGCCGGTAAATTGATTACCAACGATGCGGACAGCTATCGCTACTTGGCTGAATCCATTCGCATGCATCCGGATCAGGAAACGCTTAAGGCGATGATGGAGGTCGCGGGCTTTGAGCGTGTGACCTACCACAATATGACCGGCGGTATTGTCGCCTTACACCGTGGTATCAAACCTTAATGATTAGCCAGTTTATCCTTGCCAGCATAGAAAATGGCTTGAATACGTTGCTGCAAACTGACCCTCCGACCTTGCGCCGATTGCAAGCGCTGGCAGGTCAGGTTATTGCGATACAGTCTAGCCAGCCCAGTTTCAGCCTTTACTTAATTTTGCATGCCGAAGGTGTACAGCTGGCGCAGTGTTGGGAAGCTCCGGCTAACTGCACGCTCAGCGCAACAGCTAGCCAGCTGGTAAACCTAGGAATCAGCCAAGAAAAAACTCGCATTCTGCATCAGGCAGGATTAAGTATTGAGGGTAACAGTGGCTTGTTGATGGAGTTTGCCCAGATTCTAGAAGACATGCAGCTGGATTGGCAGTACCTGCTGCATACTTGGCTCGGTCCTGTGGCTGCCGGTTTAATCAGTAGCCATATTATTCAGCGCGGTAGCTGGCTCAAGCAGAATGCAGGCAGTTTAAAGGCGAACTTTGCTGATTACTTGGCTGAGGAAACCCGCCTGCTGGTGGGGCAAAAGGAAGCTCAGGTACGCTTTAATGAGTTAGACCAGTTAAAGTTACAGCTTGATCGTCTTGAAGCACGCACAGCTCTTATCTCTCAACGGATTTCGTCCACACTATGAAATTATTGGCTATTCGTCGTCTGTTCCGTATTCTTTGGGTCGTTATTCGCTACCGCTTAGATGATTTTTTGTTTGCCCTACCTTTGCCTTGGTTTATTGCCGTATTTAAGTGGTTGTTGCCATGGCGCTGGTTTCGTTTTAGCGCTAATCCACGTCAACGCGGTGAGGCCTTGCGTTTGGCGATGGAAGACTTAGGACCAGTATTTATTAAGTTTGGCCAGATTTTGTCCACGCGTCGTGATTTATTACCACCCGATATGGCAGATGAACTGGCTAAACTGCAAGACAAGGTCCCGCCTTTTTCCAGCAAGCTGGCCCGCAAACTGATTGAGTCAGAACTAGGTGATAGCGTTGAAAACCTGTTCCGTCAATTTAGCGCAGAGCCACTGGCGTCTGCCTCCATCGCGCAGGTGCATACGGCGCAGTTAAAAACGGGTGAGGATGTAGTAGTTAAGGTGATTCGCCCTAATTTGCGTCCTATTATTGCGCAGGATATTGCTTGGCTGTTCTGGCTGGCTAAAATGGCGGAGTCTGCGTCTGCAGAGGCGCGTCGCTTGCGCCCAATGGAAGTAGTTAGTGATTATGAAAAAACCATCTATGACGAGCTGGACTTGCAACGTGAGGCAGCCAATGCCAGTCAGTTAAGACGCAACTTTGATGGCTCAGATATCCTTTACGTACCCAAAATATACTGGCCGTTGTGTCGACAGAAAGTGCTGGTGATGGAGCGCGTCTACGGTATTCCGGTGACTGATATAGACACGCTGGTGGATCAGGGTACAGATTTAAAAAAGCTTGCTGAGCGTGGTGTGGAGATTTTCTTTACTCAGGTGTTCCGCGACAGTTTTTTCCATGCGGATATGCATCCGGGAAATATTTTTGTCAGCACCCGCACGCCCTGGGACCCGCAGTTTATCGCGATTGATTTTGGCATTATCGGCACCCTTACCAAACAGGATCAGGATTACTTAGCCCGTAATCTTTTAGCTTTCTTTAAGCGTGATTACCACAAAGTGGCGCAGCTGCACATCGACTCAGGTTGGGTACCTAGCGATACCAAGGTCAATGAGCTGGAAGCGGCGATTCGCACGGTATGCGAGCCGATTTTTGAGCGACCTTTAAAGGATATTTCCTTTGGTCATCTGTTGCTGCGCCTGTTTCAAACCGCACGGCGTTTTAATATGGAAGTGCAGCCGCAGTTAGTTTTATTGCAGAAAACGCTACTCAACATTGAAGGATTAGGGCGACAACTGTATCCGGACTTGGATTTGTGGAGCACAGCGCAACCCTACTTAGAAGGCTGGATGCGCGAGCGGCATTCGCCTAAATACTTAATAAAACAAACGCAGCAGCAAATTGAAAAGCTGCCGCACTTGGCGGAAATGATTCGTCAACGCATCGATGCCCCTGTGGTGGTTAAGCAGAAGCAACCTACAAGCAGCTTTAATGTTGTCGCGGCGCTGTTAGGTGCAGGATTGATTTTTTCAGTGGCGCATCTAGGCATACAGACTGAGCTCGAAGCTTGGCCACAGTGGTTAATGCTGGCTGCTGGGTTGTATTTGGTCAGCCGAGGTCGAGGATAAATGATGTCAGAACAGTGGTTAGCTGAAATAAACTGGGATGAGCACGGCTTAATACCAGCCATTGCACAGGATTATCAAACCGGGCGCGTACTGATGGTGGCGTGGATGAATGCAGAATCCTTGCAGCTAAGTGTGCAGGAAGGACGCGCAATTTACTGGTCGCGCTCAAGAAAAAAACTTTGGCGCAAAGGTGAAGAGTCCGGGCATGTGCAGAAACTGCATGAAGTGCGTCTAGATTGTGATGCAGATGTTATTATACTGCAGGTCGAACAGCTTGGCGGTATCGCCTGTCACACCGGAAGGCACAGTTGTTTTTATCGCGTTTTACAAAATGGTCAGTGGATTAGCGTAGATCCGGTTCTAAAAGATCCACATGAGATATATCAAGGCGGCAAAGCATGACAGCTCATACACTTGAACGCATAGCAGAGGTCTTAGAGGCACGCAAAAATGCTGCGCCGGAAAGCTCCTATGTAGCCAGTCTGTACCATAAGGGACTGAATAAAATACTGGAAAAAGTGGGTGAAGAAGCAGTAGAAACTATTTTGGCTGCTAAAGATGCACAATACAGCCAAGATATGACTGAGGTTATTTATGAAACTGCAGATCTTTGGTTTCATAGCATGCTGATGTTGTCTGCGCTTAATATACCTGCGCAGCAAGTGTTTGATGAGTTAGAGCGCCGTTTTGGTCTGTCCGGACACGCGGAAAAAGCAGCAAGAACAGAATCTTAATAAAAGAAAGAGGTACTAGCTATGGGTGGTATTAGTGTTTGGCAGTTATTAATTGTTTTGGCGATTGTAGTGCTGTTGTTCGGCACTAAGCGCTTGAGAAGCTTAGGCACGGATGTCGGTGGAGCGGTGAAAGGCTTTCGCAAGGCAATGGAAACTGAAGAAGAAAAGCCTAGCGTAAATCACGAAGCAACAGGACAGACTTACGAGTCGAAAGTCCATGAAGCTGAAGAAGATAAATCAACCAAATCCTAAGTAGACTCTATGTTTGATATTGGTTTTGCTGAGCTTTTATTAGTGGGTTTGGTAGCGCTATTGGTCTTGGGACCAGAGCGTCTACCCACTGCTGCGCGCATGGCTGGTTTATGGATCGGCAGGCTCAAGCGTGGCTTTACCAATATTAGAGAAGAGGTCGAGCGTGAAATTGGTGCCGATGAGATTCGTCGCCAACTACATAATGAAGATATCTTGGCTAAAGAGCGCAAGGTGATTGGGGAAACTATTGAACAGACTAAGCAAAGTATCCTTGATGGCAGTAAAGCCATGGAAGATACGGTAGCCTCAGTAAAAAATGCTACACAATTGCAGTCGTCGTTAGCCCAAGAGCACTCCCAATCTGTAGAGCAGAGTAAAGATGAGTCAAAACACTGATACTGGAAGTATGCCGCTTGTTGCGCATCTAACAGAGTTGCGCAATCGAGTTTTACGCTGTGTTGCTGCGGTATTGCTTGTCTTTTTGTGTCTGTTTTATTTCGCGCAAGAAATTTACGCGCTGGTGTCCGCCCCCTTAAGAGCCTATCTGCCAGAAGGCGCTACCATGATCGCTACGGGCGTAGCCTCTCCTTTCTTTACGCCTTTTAAGCTCACTATGGTGGTTTCTGTCTTTGTGACAATTCCCTATATTCTGCATCAGGTTTGGGGCTTTATTGCGCCTGGGCTGTATCAGCGGGAAAAGCGTATCGCTGTGCCTTTGTTGGTGTCGAGCATCTTTTTATATTACGCCGGAATGGCCTTTGCGTACTTCGTCGTCTTCCCGATCATGTTTGGTTTTTTTGCCAGCGTGACTCCTGCGGGCGTGGCCATGATGACCGATATTGGTCAGTACCTTGATTTTGTCTTAACGATTTTCTTTGCCTTTGGTGTCGCTTTTGAAATACCCGTAGCAACGTTTTTGCTGATTTGGGTGGGCGTGGTTGAAGTGGCTACGCTGAAAAAAAGCCGCCCTTATGTGGTGGTGGGCTGCTTTGTGGTGGGCATGGTATTGACTCCACCTGATATTTTTTCGCAAACGTTACTCGCCTTGCCTATGTGGTTTTTGTTTGAGGTTGGTTTGATTTTCGGTGGTTTGGCAATCAAAGACCGTGCTAAAGCAGAAGCTGCTGAGGCAGATGAAGACGCAGATGAAGGTTTAGATGAATCTAATCCTGTTTGAATCGCAGGACTTTGTTGCTGAACAACAAGCGGTTATCCAGGGGCGACGCCTGCAACACCTCTTACAGACCCACAATGCTGAACCCGGTCAGCAATTTCGTGCTGGCGTACTCAATGGCATGATGGGACAGGCAGAGCTGCTGAGCATCAGTAGCGAACAAGCGCTGTTTCACCTGTCGCTAGATTCAATCCCTCCAGAAAAACTCCCTATTACACTGATACTGGCTTTACCGCGTCCGAAAATGCTGCGCCGTATTTTACAAACTGTTGCAAGCATGGGTGTTGCTAGGCTGATTTTGGTCAATAGCTTTCGGGTTGAGAAAAGCTTTTGGCAAACGCCTTTTTTACAGCCCGAGGCTGTGCATGAGCAGCTTATCCTCGGCTTGGAGCAAGCTAAAGACACCGTATTGCCTGAGGTCATGTTAGAAAAACGCTTTAAGCCCTTCGTGGAAGATAGACTTGCCGCGTTAAGTCAGAACAGCGTCAATCTGGTTGCTCACCCAGGCAACTATGCGGCTTGTCCGCGCGCTTTAACTGAACCAGTAACCTTGGCGATCGGGCCAGAAGGCGGCTGGATTGAGTATGAAGTCGATAAGCTACAGCAAGCAGGTTTTACACCTGTGCAGCTGGGCGAGCGTATTCTAAGGGTTGAGGTAGCGGTGACGGCGTTATTGGCTAGGCTGTTTTAATGACGCTTTAGTTACTTTCCACCCGTTCTGGAAAAACCTGATTCCAGCGGGTAAACCCACCATCCATGCTATACACTTCGCTGAAATCTTGACTGTGCAGATAAGCCGCTGCGCTTTGACTGGCATGACCGTGGTAGCAAACCACAATGGTCGGTGCATCGAAGTCAGCTTGTTGTATAAAGCTAGCTACGGAGTGGTTATCCAAATGAATAGCGTTAGGCATATGAGCTTGGTTAAAGCTGTCGTCGTCGCGTACATCGACGATTATCGCCCCTTGTTCCAGTAGTTTGGCGGTGTCTTCAACACTGATGTGACTAAAACTCTGCATGATGTTATTTAAATTCCTGTTGATTGGTTGACGCGTCTAGTCAGTAAAATACTCAGCAGTTGGTACATTTATAGCGATGAAATTGCTGCGTATGTAAATCATAGAGGGTCATCTTTCCGCCCCAGACACAACCGGTATCTAGGGCAATGGCATTGGCTTCTGTGCTACGACCTTTTAAAGCGGCCCAGTGACCAAAAATAACTCTGTGCTGCGCCAGGACCTTGCTGGGGTAGCTAAACCACGGAGCAAAGCCGGTGGGTGCCTTTTTAGGACCCTGTTTGTTGCTGAAGTTGAGCATGCCCTCAGCGTTACAAAAGCGCATGCGGGTAAAATAGTTGGTAATGAGGCGCAAGCGTTGCAGGCCTTCTAGATCGTCCGCCCACTGAGCAGGCTCATCGCCATACATGTGCAGCAAAAAGTCACTGGCTGTTTGTTCGTCGCGCAATACGTGCTCAACTTCATGTGCGTAGGATAGCGCTTGCGGCAACGTCCATTGCGGTGGAATACCAGCATGGACTAAGCAGCTGTTGAGTTCGGCATCGTAGTGCAACAGCTTTTGCTGTCTTAACCAATCTAGTAGCACCGGACCGTCTTCTGCTTCAATGATTTCAGCAATGGTGTCTTTGCGCTTTAGAAATTGGGGGTGATAAGCCGCTGCCAATAAGTGTAAGTCATGGTTGCCCAGCACGACAGTTAATGCATGGCGTATGGAATATAGAAACCTAAGGGTGGCTAAAGAGTCTGGTCCGCGATTAACTAGGTCGCCAACGAGCCAGAGCTTATCC
>LFTS01000160.1:2370-22024 GCA_001513435.1 Gammaproteobacteria bacterium DTU040 | reverse complement strand
GGCGTTAGTTTTTCTGGCAAACCAAGAGGCGCGTTCAAGTGAGGGTTGTGAGTCTTCAGATGCTGGATCAATGATTACCAATAACTGCAGCAAGTCCATAACAAAATACTCCTCGATTTAACTCAGACTGATTTGAAGCGGTACTGTTGCGTGGCAGTCTCTGAAAAACGCATGAAGTGGATTTACAGAGGCTGTTTAACAATAGTTTATAGCAATGCAGAATAGCCCAGATTTGATCATATATAAACTGCTAACATTTTGTGAGTTAGGTAAGTGCTGGGTACTGTACGCGATGCAGTCAGAGCGTAGCTGCAATTTTATCCAAACGAGTAAACTAATACGTGCTTTTGAGGCTCTTCGCATTTAAGGGTGTAGAAAAAATCTGATCGGCTGGTAAAAATATCGGGGAACTTGGAAAATGTAAGCTCCCACAGGAGCTGTGCCAAGCAACCAGCTACGTACTAACCGCTTTACAGTGGGACTGATAGCCTGGTGCCTGCTGAAGTCAGGAGAGTTTAGAATTCAGCTACACCCTTAAATGCGAAGGGCCGCTTTTGATGTGTTGGGTGCGGGCAAAAAATAATTAACGGAGCAGGCGATGACAGCAAGTATTTTTTGGTATGACTTTGAAACCACGGGCATCAATCCGCGAGCCGATAGAGCCTTGCAAGTAGCTGGGATTCGAACGAATGAAAATCTGGAAGAAATTACGGAGCCATTGAATCTGTATTGTCAGCTAAGCGATGATATTTTGCCTCACCCGATTGCCAGTCTAATTACTGGTATAACCGTAGAGCAGATGCAGCATGGTTTGCCAGAGCATGAGTTTATTGCACAGTTGCAGGCTGAGTTGGCTCGCCCTGGCACCTGTACGGCGGGTTATAACAGTATTCGTTTTGATGATGAAGTAACGCGCTATACGCTTTATCGTAATTTTTATGATCCCTATGCGCGTGAATGGCAAGGGGGAAATAGCCGCTGGGATATATTAGATGCGTTGCGCTGTGCTTGGGCGTTACGACCCGAAGGAATTCAGTGGCCACTTAACGAACACGTACGCAATACGTTCAAACTTGAGTTGCTAACCCAGGCTAATGGTATCGCGCATGGGCAGGCGCATGATGCGTTGGCGGATGTGCGTGCCACTATTGCTATGGCAAGATTATTAAAAGAGCAGCAGCCAAAGTTATATGAGTACCTGTATGGCTTAAGGCTTAAGAATGCGGTGCTGGATAACCTGGTTATCGGTCAGCCTGCAGTTCATATCTCTGGTCGTTTTTCCGTGGAGCGCCATTGTTTGGCGATTGTTTTACCCGTGTTTAAACATCCAACGAACGCTAATGCTTATGTTGTATGTGATTTGCAAAGTGACATAACACCCTTGATAGAGCTGGATGGGCAGCAGATAAAAGACAGGCTGTATACCAGACACAGCGAGCTGGCAGAAGATGAGTTACCGATACCGTTAAAATTAATTCACACAAATAAATGCCCAGTTGTTCTGCCCATGTCTGTTTTGCGCGAGCAAGATATTCAACGCTTAGCCATTGATGAGCAACGCTGGCAAGCAAATTACAAAAAATTATTAGCCTATCAATCAGAGCTGGCGGAAAAACTAGCCGTGGTATTTGCCGCAGAAGAATTTGCCGGTATAGCGGATCCTGAGCAGCAGCTTTATCAGGGCTTTTTAAAAGACCGGGATAGGGCACTATCGAACAGAGTTAAGCAAGCAACACCAGAAGAGTTGGCTGTACAGCAGTGGCCTTTTGATGATGAGCGTTTACCCGAGCTGTTATTTAGATACCGAGCGCGAAATTATCCAGCCAGCTTAACTGAGGCTGAGTTAAAACAATGGCATGTGTTTTGTCGTAATCGTTTAGTTGATAAACAGGCTGGAGCACCCCTTACAGTACAGGAGTATATGGCGGCATTTAGTCAGCTCAGTAGTGAGCAGCAAAACAGTACGCTAATGCAGGGCTGGTTGGCGCGCGNNCGTATAAGAGACAGGGGCTGGTTGGCGCGCGTGCGGCGGTTAGAGCGGTTTTATAAAATTACCTAAAGAATAAAAAAGCGCCTGTTTAGGCGCTTTTTTATTCTTTGCTTTGGTTAGTCAATAACTATTGACCAACTTTCAACAGTTTGAGCACCCCAGCGTGCTTTCCACTCTTTTAGCTCTTTGTGGTTGCCACCCTTAGTTTCAATAATTTCATTGGTGTGTGGGTTGGTGTAGCGTTTGGTTTTACGTGTACGGCGTGGGCGCCCTGTGCCTTTAGTTAAACCAGCAACAGAACTGCGTATTGATTGTGGATCTAGTAGCGCATTAATATCACGCAAAGATTTGCCGTATTGCGCCATTAATGTGCGTAGTTTTTCTTCGAACTCCATTTCTTTTTGCAATTCAGAGTCTTGCGACATGTTTTCGAGTTGCTCTTGCAGCTCTTTGATAGCTTCTTTCGTAGCGCGGTACTTATTTATGATTGACATGTTAGCTCCGTTTTTTGTTTAAATAGAATCATGCAAAACATAATCATCCTGGTAAATATAGTTATCCAGAAATGCTCATGTGTAGAGTGTGATATAGGTAGTTTGTTCAAAAAAAGCTAATAAATAATGTAAGTTTCTATTTGTTAGCTAATCAAACTAATAGATATTAGATGTTTTCGCGCTTATCATAGAACCCGCTATATACTTTGTAAAGCTCTTTATATATGGGCAAAGTGCCATTATTTGTGTGGTTATGTTTGATGATAAAGCCGGTATAGCACTACAGTTTAAATGGCTACTCAGGGTGCTAGGTGCAATTAAGCTGACGGATTGCGCGCAGCTAGGTAGAATGGCTGGTTTTGTATGACTGCGGAGTTGTAAATGCGTACTTTTCGCTTAATTATTGCTTGCCCTGACCGAGTGGGCATTGTTGCAAAAGTAAGTAATTTTTTAGCTACTTACAATGGCTGGATACAGCAGGCCAGCCAGCATGCTGATGAGCAAAGTGGTTGGTTTTTTATGCGCCATGAGATTCGCGCAGAGTCGTTGCCGTTTGATCTTGAAGGTTTTAAACAAGCGTTTGCTCCTATTGCCAAAGAGTTTTCCATGCAATGGCAGGTGACTGATTCTGCAGTTAAGAAGCGCGTGGTGTTAATGGCAAGCCGTGAATCTCACTGCCTTGCAGACCTTTTGCACCGTTGGCATAGAGGAGAGATGGATTGTGATATTCCCTGTGTAATTGCAAACCATGATGATTTGCGCAGCATGGTCGAGTGGCACGGGATCCCATTTTTTCATGTGCCGGTTGAGGCTGAAAACAAGCAGCCCGCCTTTGATGAAGTCGAGCGCTTAATTGAAGAGCATGATGCGGACTGTGTTGTGCTGGCACGCTATATGCAAATTCTGCCGCCGCGGCTGTGTGACAAGTATGCCGGTCGCGTCATTAATATTCATCACAGCTTCTTGCCGTCGTTTGTTGGTGCTAAGCCCTATCATCAGGCTGCTCTGCGTGGCGTGAAGTTAATTGGTGCGACCTGCCACTACGTAACCCAAGATCTGGATGCGGGGCCTATTATTGAGCAGGATGTTGTGCGTGTGAGCCATAGAAACACCATTGATGATATGGTGCGCCTAGGTAAGGACGTAGAAAAAATGGCTTTGGCGCGCGGTTTACGTTATCACCTGCAAGACCGCGTGCTAATACATGACAATAAAACGGTTATTTTCGACTAGATAGATGCGAGCTAATGCGGGCGCACAGCCGGCGCTATTGGTAGGTGGTTAAATTTTATCAGCATCAATTAAGCGGTGGCGTACAGCAAACAAAGCTAGTTCGACATCGTTTTCTAAGCCAAGCTTTTCAAAAATACGGTATCGGTAAGTGTTGACCGTTTTCGGCGAGAGACTGAGCATTTCTGCGATATTTTGAATTTTATGTCCTTGGGAAATCATTAGGCTGATTTGCATTTCACGCTCAGACAAGCTCGCTAACGGATTATCCTGTTGCGCGTTAGTAAAGGGCTGCAGCGCCAGCTGCTGGGCAATATAAGGGCTTAAATAATAATCGCCTGCAGCTACTTGACGAATAGCCAGCAGCATTTCTTGCAAATCCGTACCCTTGGTTAGGTAGCCGCGAGCGCCGGCCTGCATAAGACGGGAAGGAAAAGGCTCGTCTTCACAGGCTGTAACTGCGATAACTTTTATTTCGGGGTGGCGTTGCTTGAGTTTGCGCGTGGCCTCTAAACCGCCAATGCCAGGCATACGAATATCCATCAGAATAACATCAGGATTTAAGTCTCTGGCCATATCGAGGGCTTCTTCGCCAGAGTGTGCTTGCCCAATAACACGTAGATCTGTAGCGTCACCGAGCATGCGCATGATGCCGGTACGTACCAGCTCGTGGTCATCAACAATCAATAGCTTGATCAAGCCTGCGCCTCTAAGATAGTGGAGTTTGTAATATGCACAAAACATTATTAATCATTTCTAGTCTAGCTATACTCTAGACTTTTTTGTACTGGATTGAAGCACAATGCATAGTATTAGTTGGATAAATGACTCGCAGCAGTTAAATGAACTCTGTTCGCACTGGTTAAAGCAAGATTTTATTGCTCTGGATACTGAGTTTATTCGCGAAAAAACCTTTTATCCGATCGCAGGCTTACTGCAAGTCAGCAGTGGGGAGCAGGCCTATTTACTGGATCCGCTCACCATTGATGATTGGTCTGCCTTTGCTCAAGTATTGCAAGAGCCAAGTGTGGTGAAGGTTGTGCATTCTTGCGGTGAGGATTTAGAGGTATTGCAGGCTCTAACGGGTGCGCTGCCTGTGCCTTTGTATGATACCCAGTTAGCGGCTGGTTTTATTGATCTGGGTTTTTCATGGAGTTATGCGTGTCTGGTTAAGCATTTTTTAGACGTTGACTTAGCGAAGGATGTAACGCGTTCAGACTGGCTGCAACGCCCGTTAACTGAACAACAGCAAGACTATGCGGCGCAGGATGTTACCTACCTGGCGCAACTCTATCCGCTGTTAGATGCTCAGTTGTCTGAGCAAAAACGAGAATGGCTGCTGGCAGACGGAGCTAGTCTGGTTGAAACCCAGCTTAACCCGGTTGCGCTTGGTGAGTTGTGGCGCAGCAATAAGCAGGCGTGGCGTTTAAATTCGCAGCAATCAGCGGTACTCCAGGTGTTGAGCGCATGGCGCGAAAAGCAGGCTAGAAAAAGGGATTTGCCGCGTAACTTTGTTTTACGTGAGCCAGTACTGTTGGCGCTGGCGCTAAAACAGCCGTCACGATTGGCCGAACTTACGGGCTATGAAGATTTGCATGCGCAAGCAATTAGACGTGACGGGGAAGCTATTTTAGAGCGTATCAAGTACGCGCGCTCACTGCCTGAAAGCCAGTGGCCACAGCCTATGCCGCAGCCGTTACCAGCAGAAGCCAATAAACTGTTAAAAGCCTTGCGTAGCAAGCTAGCAGAGTTCGCCAAGCAGCAGCATATAGCAGTAGAAATGGTGTTAAAGAAAAAGATTTTGAATGATTTATTGCGTACGGGTTATCCGCACGGACCTTATCAGCTACCTGATACTCTCAGTGGGTGGCGTAGAGAAATGTTGGGGCCCTTGTTGATAACCTTTTTAGAGCAGGAAAGTAAATGAAACGTATTTGTTCGGTGTATCACAGTTCCAAGAAAATGGGCATGTACCTGTATGTGTTAAAAGCAGACGCATTAACCAAAGTGCCAGAGGAGCTTTTAACATTATTCGGTCGGCCAAAACATGCTTTTGATTTGGTGTTATCACCTGAGCGTAAATTGGCGAAAGAGGACATTGAGCAAGTGTTGGAAAACCTTAGTACGCAGGGTTTTCATTTACAGTTACCGCCGGTAGAGGACGACTATATACAACACTTGCCTGATGAGTTATTGACCCGTAACGACCCAGTGTAATGCTAGAAAAAAGGGCGTAAGTATTAGCCAAAGAAACGCTTTAGCATGCGCCCGACAAAGCCTTGATCAAGATCGGCTTTAACATAGGGTACGTAGTGCTGGTCTTCACGCTTAATATGGTTAATTAACCACAGTCCTATATCGGTACGTACGGTACGAGCGACTTTCATTTTAACGGCGCCTTCTTGGATTTGTTTCAGGTAACCGTAAGCACGCTGTTTGAACGCTTCATGTATCTGATGGTGCTGCTCCAGCATGGGGTAACCCGCTTTTTCCATCAGCGATTCTTCAAAGGTATTGTGCGTTATGGCGTACTCAATCAGATTGCGACAAATACCCTCAACGCGCTCTTCATCATTAGCGGCAATGCACTGCTGAATCTCTTCAAAGTAGGCAAAGAGTCGTTTATGCTGCTCGTCGATAATATCGATGCCGGTAGCATATTCATCGGACCAGGTTAAGGTGTTGGGCATTACTTTCTCCTATGTTAAGGCCGTAACTATAATCTGCTTAGTGCAGTCGGTGGCTTGACCCGAATCATCTAGGGTGGGGGTTTTATGCAATTTAGCGTAAAGCTGGAACAGTAATCAAGCTAAAGGCTATTTAACTCATATAATAAAAACAGTGAGGCTATTTGTGGATCAGCAAAGGTTTGGTGGTATTGCGCGGTTGTATGGTGAGCTAGGTTTGCAACGATTGCAGCAGGCGCACGTGGCCGTTGTCGGTATAGGTGGAGTAGGCTCGTGGGCTGCCGAAGCTTTGGCGCGCTCCGGTGTGGGTGAAATTACTTTATTTGATTTGGATGATATTTGTGTCACCAACACTAACCGTCAAGCACACACCCTGATTAGCACTGTTGGGCAGATGAAAGTTGAAGTGATGGCGCAGCGACTGCGGCAGATTAATCCCGCTGTCATAGTGCATGAAATAACCGACTTTGTTACCGAAGATAATTTATCTGAGGTTATTCACGATGACTTTGATTTTCTTATCGACTGTATTGATAGCGTGGCAGCTAAAACCGCGCTGATTGCTTGGTGTAAAAGACGCAAAATCGGCATTGTGACTACAGGCGGTGCAGGTGGGCAGATTGACCCCACTAAAATCCTCATTGCAGATTTAAATAAAACCTACAACGACCCCTTGGCAGCGCGAGTGCGCGCTAAGCTTAAGCGCGAATACAACTTTACCCGCACGCCAAACAAAAACTTTGCGGTGCCTTGCGTGTTTTCTACAGAGCAATTGCGTTACCCCAAGCCAGATGGCGAGGTTTGTTTTAATAAGGGCTTTGTCGGCGAGGGCGTTAAGTTGGATTGCGCTGGTGGTTTTGGTGCGGTCATGACGGTGACTGCTACCTTTGGCATGGTAGCAGCCAGCCGTGCTATTGAGCGGATAGTGGCGGGCGCTCGGCGTCCGTCTGAGCGTAGCGCACCCGATTCAGCTGCGAACGCCAACGCGAATACATCATTGCACTTAAAAACAGACTAACGCTCAAGAAGATTTCCATAATGCCAAGCCAAGTACGGCTGGGATCAATAAAGGCCAGCACGCCTTTGAGGAAATAAAGATTAGCAATAAAGGCCGTCCACACATGAGCGTAGGGCGAGCCAAGTACCACGCCTGGCGCAACCACTAACAGGGCGGCGAACTCGAACAGCACGATGATTGACACCTGTTTGTAATCTTGAAAATCAAAGTGCAACAGATTCCAGAGCAACAACACCGCCAGCAAGGCAAAAAAGGAAAACAAGCTCAGCACGCGGGTGACTTTTACTCTGGGCAAAAGCCAGCTGAGTTCGGGTAATGGTTTGTTTTTCTTCGCCAAGATTACCGCTCCAACTTTTTGGCAAACTCTGCCAAGCGCTTGCCCAGAGCTACGCACAGTTGAATCTCATGCTCATCCAGCGCTCTATCGCTATTCGGGCCAGCCAAGTGGCTGGGTCCGTACGGTGTACCACCGGCTTGGGTTTGCGTTAGGGCTGCCTCGCTGTAAGGCAGACCGCAAATCAGCATGCCATGATGCATCAATGGCAGCATCATGCTTAGCAGAGTGCTTTCTTGGCCGCCATGCAGGCTAGAGGTTGAGGTGAACACACCAGCAGGTTTGTTAACCAACTCACCGGTTAGCCACAGATTGATGGTGCCATCTAAAAAGTACTTCATCGGTGCGGCCATATTGCCAAAGCGTGTCGGGCTGCCTAGGGCTAAGCCGGCGCAGTTTTTCAAATCATCATAGGTGGCATAAACCGCGCCCTGTTCGGGCACCGCAGGCGCAACAGCTTCTACTTGCGTAGAAACTGCTGGCACTGTACGTATTTTGGCTTCTAATCCAGCGTGTTCGACGCCCTTGGCAATGTGACGTGCCATTTCAGCGGTAGCGCCATGACGGCTGTAATAGAGAACTAAAATATAGGGTGAAGGCATTACAAAAGCTCCAATAGTTTTTCTGTAGGACGACCAATTACCGCCCGCGTATCGGTGGCTAAAATGGGGCGCTCAATAAGTATCGGTGCTTGTACCATTGCTTCAATAAGCTGGGATTCAGCTAGGTTTAGATTGCCTAAACCGAACTCATCAAAGGCATCTTCTTTGCTGCGCAACAAGTCGCGCGCATTGATGTTTAGCTTAGCCAGCAGGCTGGTCAGCTCCTCGTGAGTAAGTGGGTTATCCAAATAGTGAACAACCTTAGCTTTAATACCGCGCGACTCGAGTAATTCAAGACCGGCGCGTGATTTGCTGCAGGCTGGATTATGGTAAAGGGTATAGGTAGTCATGCTGTGCTCCTGTGTAAGGCGAGCTTGTATTCTAGGCAAGCCTTATCCAACTGGCTAGACGTTAGTGCTTTATCGCGCCAAGTTTCAGCAAACGCAGGCGAATGCTCTGCTCCGTTTGTTCGCCCAGCAGCGTAGCGGCTAGCGTGCCTTGCGGATTGACGATGTGGGTTACAGGTAACCCTTGGCTGCTGGGTAGACTAAAGTGTTTGGCCGGATCTTGGCTGAGTACAGGGAAATGAATACCAAGGCTGTCGCTCGCCTCAACCAATGCGTCGCCTTTGAGTTGATCAAAATTAACGCCAAGAATCTTGATGGGTTGCTGTGTCAGGCTTTGGTGCAGCTGGTTTAACTCAGGCACTTCTTTGCGGCAGGGTTTGCACCAGGTTGCCCAGTAGTTGATTACCAGCCAATGCTCGGCAAGATCCAGTGGCTGACCGTTTTGATCGATAAAAGCTGGGGGCTGGGGTTGGCAGGCACTAAGCAGCAGGCTTAGCGCAAAAATGCTAAATAGCTTGATGATGGTTTGCATGGCTTAACAGATGACAAAGTGAGCTAAGGATTATGCTGTGCAGCTGGCAAAGCTACAAGCTCACCTAGTGTCGCACGCTGGTGGTGGCGGTTAAATGAAGTGTAATAAAAAGCAGCTTGGACAAGGCATATTTTGATACGCACTCCCCAAGCCATAGCGTTCTTGTATTTTACCCGCTAGATACATGCGGTTACCTTCAGCTGGAGAGACCAGATGGCGAACGGATGGACACCAGAAAGAAGGGCGCGACAAGCGGAGCTGATACGGTCATGGCAGCCGTGGGAAAATAGCACGGGGCCGGTAACCAAAGAGGGAAAAGCGAAGGTTGCCAGTAATGCCTGGAAAGGCGGTATCCGCCCTAAACTCAGGGAGTTGTCGGGCCTGCTGCGAGATATGGAGCAACAGCGTAAAAATCAGCGTTAATTGATACTTGGCTGTCTATCTGGCAACACTGGGTCTTAATGGTTACTATCCTGCTTTGGTCAACAGTCGCACATGCTGATTTGAATAGGGATAACGCCGTCAATGATCCAATCTTTTTTGCAACAGGTAACCAGCACCCACAAAACCGGAGCTGCCACCGAGCATTCCTACCGGCCCGCACTGCAAGCGCTGTTTCAGAGTCTGAGTAATGACATCACTGCCATCAATGAGCCCAAGCGTGTTGCCTGTGGTGCGCCGGACTTCATCATTCAGCGTGGCGAACTGGCGGTAGGGCATGTTGAGGCCAAAGACTTACACATTGGCCTGCGCAACCTGAAAGACGCCAACAAAGCACAACAGGATCGTTACCGCAAAGCTCTGCCGAACCTGATTTACACCAACTGCCTGGACTGGGATTTTTACCGCAATGGCGAGCTGTTTGCATCGGTAACTATTGCTGACTACCTGATGGGCATCCAGCCCAATAAAGACCAGTTCGGGGTATTGGAAAACCTGCTGCGCGACTTCATCAGTCAACGCCCACAAAGCATCAGCAGCCCCGAAGTGCTGGCCAATATGATGGCGGGCAAGGCACAACTGATAAAAGACGTTTTTGCCAACACCCTAAACGCTGATGACGGCAGCACCAGTGAGTTGTATGGCCATTATCAAGCGTTCAAGCAGCAGCTGATACATGATATCAGCATTGCCGATTTTGCCGACCTGTATGCGGAAACCATTGCCTATGGCATGTTTGCCGCCCGTCTGCACGACGACACACCCGAAGATTTTAGCCGCCAAGAAGCCCTGCATCTGCTGCCCAAGTCCAACCCCTTCTTGCGTAGCCTGTTCGGCTTTATTGCCGGCGTGGATCTGGATGAGCGTATTGCCTGGGTAATTGATGATCTGGCCGCCGTATTTCAGGCCGCCGACGTAAAACAAATCATGCAAGGCTTTGGCGAACTGACCGGACGCCAGGACCCTTTTCTGCACTTCTATGAAACCTTCCTGTCAGCTTACAACCCAGACAAACGCAAATCCCGTGGCGTCTGGTACACCCCGGAAGCTGTGGTTAATTTCATTGTGCGCGCCGTGGACGAGGTGCTGCAAACTGAGTTTGGTCTGGCTGACGGGCTGGCCGATACCAGCAAAATTACCATCGACTGGGATACCGACCTCAACGATAAAAAAGGCCAAGCCATTACGCAGAAAAAGGACGTTCACCGGGTGCAGATTCTTGATCCGGCAACCGGCACCGGTACCTTTCTGGCGGAAGTGGTCAAGCATATTGCGCCCAAAATCAAAAGCATTGCGCCCAGCATGTGGACGCCTTATATCGAGCAAGACCTGATTCCACGCCTGCATGGCTTTGAATTGCTGATGGCCTCTTACAGCATGTGCCACATGAAGCTGGACATGATTCTTACCGAGCTGGGCTATCAGCCGGGCAGCAACCCGCCACGGCTGGGTGTTTACCTGACCAACAGCCTGGAAGAAGGCGAGCGCGAAGTTCAAGACCTGTTTATGGCGCAGTGGCTGACCCGCGAGGCGAGAGAAGCCAGCGACATCAAGCGCAAAAACCCCATCATGTGCATTCTGGGCAACCCGCCTTATGCCGGCGAAAGCAGCAATAAGGGCGAGTGGATCATGGACTTGATGGACGCCTACAAAAAAGAGCCCGGCGGCAAGCAAAAACTGCAAGAGCGCAACCCCAAATGGCTCAACGATGACTATGTGAAGTTTATCCGCATGTCTGAGCACCTGATTAGCACCAACGGCGAGGGCGTGTTGGGTTTTATCACCAACCATGGCTATCTGGATAACCCCACCTTTCGCGGCATGCGCTGGCACCTGATGCACAGCTTCGACAAAATTTATCTGCTCGACCTGCACGGCAACAGCAAGAAAAAAGAAGTCACGCCCGAAGGTAAGCCCGACATCAATGTGTTTGATATCCAGCAGGGCGTCAGCATTGTTATTGCCATCAAACACAAGCGTGATACAGGCAAAAACGCCCCGGCCAAACCGCTGGCGCAAGTGTTCCATGGCGATCTATGGGGTAGGCGTGAAGACAAGTACCAAGCGCTATTTGACAGCTCGCTGGCCAGTTTTGACTGGCAGCACATTCAGCCGCAAGAGCCGCAGTTTGCCTTTATCCCGCGCAACTATGCACTGGAGGAGCAATACCAGCAGGGTTTTGCTGTGCACGAATTTATGCCGGTCAACTCGGTGGGCATTGTTACTGCCCGCGATGCGCTAACCATCGACAGCGACAAAAACCATCTCTGGCAACGGGTACAGGACTTTGCCCAATTGCCGCCAGAAGAAGCACGGCTGAAATACAAGCTGGGCAAGGATGTGCGTGACTGGCAAGTGGCCTGGGCACAAGACGATGTGCGCGACAACCTGGATATCAGCAAGGTAGTTCCCATTGCCTACCGACCTTTTGATACCCGCTGGACGCTTTATACCGGCAATTCACGAGGTTTTCTCTGTTATCCACGCAATGATGTGATGCGGCATATGCTGCATGACAATTTGGCCATGGCGGTCAGCAAGCAGCATAAAGCGTCAGACGGCTTTTACCATGTAATTGCTCACATCGGCATTTCTGAGTCCAGTCTCACCTCAAACAAAACAGCTGAAATCGGTTACTCATTGCCGCTTTATACCTACGCCATGGATGCCGAGACGCAGCAGCTTGAACGTCAGGCTAACTTCAATCCCAAGCTGCACCGAAAGTTACTGAAACTAGCCAAGCACCCAGAGTTCGGCCAGCCCGATGAGCTGGCGATCTTTGATTACATCTATGCTGTGCTGCATTGCCCAGCCTACCGCCAGACGTATGCCGAGTTTCTGAAATACGATTTTCCGCGCATTCCATGGCCAGCCAGCGCCGATGAATTTTGGCGTTTGCGTGAACAGGGCAGCCAGCTGCGCCAGCTTCATCTGATGCAACCTACAGCCATAGGCGACACCCCATACCCGCTACTGGGTGACGGTGACAACTGCATCGACAAACCCAGGTTGCAAAATAGCCAGATATGGATCAACAAAACCCAATACTTCGACCAGGTGCCTGATGGCGTCTGGGAGTTCTACATTGGCGGCTATCAGCCGGCGCAGAAGTGGCTGAAAGACCGCAAGGATAGTCCGCTCAGTTTCAGTGAATTGAAACACTACCAAAGCATCCTGAAAATTCTCGCCCGCACGGCAGAGATCATGCAGGGTATTGAGCTATCAGGGCTGGAATAACCCGTCAGCCAAAGCTGACAAGGATTTGAACAATGTTTAGAAAATACCTGGCCGCAGCGATATTTGTACTAGCTGTACTTCCTGGCACCAGCTGGGCACAGATGTATAAGTGCACTGGCCCCAACGGTGAAATCACCTTTACCAAGCACGGCTGTGCCACGGATAACGACACTGCAAAAATTGAAGTGGGCCGCGTCAACTCGCAGGACAGCCGCGCGGCTCGGCAGAATATCGAGGAATACGAGTACCGGCGCAGTGCAAGGCCACAAGGTACGCGGGTGACGGTTGTTGCTGATCCGCGAATAGCAGAACGTCAAGCCAAGGCGCGTAATGATCTGTGCCGTGAAGCCAATACAGCGTACAAAGGGGCGCAGAACCGCCAGCTTACCGCCCGTCAGCGAGCCATGTCGGCAGGCTGTGCTTCGGGAGCCAGTGCACAAGAAATAGAACGCATTTCGCTGGATCACAAGCAAAAAGCAGCGGTTTCAAATCCGGCGCCCAGTGCGCCCAGTGTGATTACTAATTGCGATCAGACAGGCTGCTGGGACAACCAAGGCGGGCGGTATAACCAAGGTGCAGGGTCAACATACATCCGCAACGATGGCAGGGCATGCCAAAGTGTGGGCGGGCAGATGGTCTGTAACTGAGAGTTATCCGCACGCATGCTTAAAAAGGGTCTGATTTCTTCATGTGGCAGGCCATTAACGGCTTTCTGTGCGGAACGCACGTCATGACAGTCGTAGTGCCAGCACCTTACAGTGCCCGAAGTGAATCAACGCAGCGCCGTATGAGGTGCCCGCAGTGTTCGTGAAGAATAACGGCAGAGGTTAGCACCAGACTGGCGCTGTATTTTGGTTCGCTTAATAATTCCAATTAGGCAACGGTTGGAATGCTGAGCAGGGCCGCTGGTGTGATTTGACCGAGATCGAGAGTTTTTTAATGGCAACCATCTTTGATAGTTAAGGCTATGCCAGGTGAAATCGGTACACGATTCGGTACACGAAGTTTTTATGGAATAAAAAACCCCTAACTATCAACTAGTTAGGGGCTATATTTGGTGCCTCGGGGGAGAATCGAACTCCCACGTTGTTACCAACGGCGGATTTTGAATCCGCTGCGTCTACCAATTCCGCCACCGAGGCATGGCGCAGGATTATAGGGACGAGTTTGGTCTTGGTCAAATGCTTTTGCATGGTCAGCTACAAAATTTTCCGTTAAGCTTTGCCTCCCTGATTTGTGATGATGACTATGCGTGTAGCTGATTTTCAATTTGAACTGCCGGATGAGCTGATAGCCCGTTACCCCTTGGCGCAGCGAAATGCGAGCCGTTTGCTGGTGTTGGATGGGCCAAGTGGCGCGCTGGCGCATCGTCAGTTTACCGACTTATTAGACTATGTTGCCGCCGGTGATCTGTTGGTGTTTAACAACACTAAGGTAATTGCAGCGCGTTTGTTTGCGCAGAAAGAAACTGGCGGCAAGGTCGAGATTTTAGTTGAGCGTGTGCTGGATGAGCATCGTGTGCTAGCACATGTGCGTGCCAGTAAAGGGCCTAAGCCCGATACGCGGCTGCTGTTAGACGAAGATACAGCGGTAATCATGCTGGCGCGACATGACAGCCTGTTTGAGCTTCAATTTGAGCAGCCTGTGCTTGGTGTGCTGGATCGATTAGGTCACATGCCGTTACCGCCCTATATTGATCGTGCCGATGAACTGGCAGACCGTGAGCGTTATCAAACAGTGTACGGCAAGCATTTAGGTGCAGTAGCGGCTCCAACCGCAGGTCTTCATTTTGATGAGTCTATGTTGCAGCAGCTAAAAGAAAAGGGCGCGCAAACTGCCTTTGTGACCCTGCATGTGGGCGCTGGAACCTTTCAACCCGTGCGTGTTGAGCATATTGAAGATCATCATATGCACTATGAATGGCTTAGTGTCGGCCAGGATGTAGTGGATGCAGTCGCTGCTTGTAAAGCGAGAGGTGGACGGGTTATTGCCGTAGGAACCACCAGTGTGCGTGCGTTAGAAGCCGCCGCGCTAGCAGGCCAGTTGCAGCCTTTTTGCGGCGATACCAATATTTTTATTTACCCAGGTCGACCTTTTCATGTGGTAGATGCGTTGGTGACTAACTTCCACCTGCCGGAATCAACTCTATTGATGCTGGTATCTGCTTTTGCTGGTTATGGTGCGACTATGGCGGCTTATCGTGCTGCAGTGGCCGAGCGGTATCGTTTTTTTAGCTATGGTGATGCGATGCTGATTACACGCAATCCTCAGCCTGATGCGCCTAAGGAATAATTCATGTCTTTTATGCAGTTTGATCTGTTAGCCACTGACGGCCGTGCGCGCCGTGGCCGTTTAACCTTTCCACGCGGTGTAGTTGAAACACCCGTGTTTATGCCGGTGGGCACTTATGGCACGGTTAAGGCCATGTTGCCGCGCGATATTAAAGAAATTGGCGCGCAGATTATTTTGGGTAATACCTTTCATTTATGGCTGCGCCCCGGTACTGAAGTAATCCGGCAGCTGGGTGATTTGCATAACTTTATGCAGTGGAATGGCCCTATTTTGACGGATTCTGGCGGCTTTCAGGTGTTTAGCCTAGGCAAGATGCGCAAGATTAAAGAAGAAGGGGTGTATTTTTCTTCGCCGGTGGATGGCCGCAAAGTGTTTATGGGTCCAGAAGAGTCCATGCAGGTGCAGCGCGAGCTGGGCTCGGATGTGGTGATGATTTTTGATGAGTGCACGCCTTATCCAGCTGATTTTGCTACTGCAGAGCGCTCGATGGAACTGTCGTTACGCTGGGCTAAGCGTTCCAAGGTTGCTCACGGTGATAACCCTTCGGCGTTGTTTGGTATTGTGCAGGGTGGAATGCATGAGGCTTTGCGTCAGCGCTCGCTAGAAGGTCTGTGTGAGATTGGTTTTGATGGTTTAGCTATCGGCGGCTTGTCGGTGGGCGAGCCCAAGGAAGACCTGATCCGCATTTTAGATTTCTTGCCGCCCTTGATGCCGGCTGAAAAGCCCCGATATCTGATGGGTGTTGGCACGCCAGCGGACTTGGTGGAAGGTGTGCGCCGCGGTATTGATATGTTTGATTGCGTGATGCCGACACGTAATGCACGCAATGGGCATTTGTTTGTTGATAGCGGCACAATTAGAATTCGTAATGCGGTGCACAGACATGACGATTCACCTGTAGATTCAAGTTGTGACTGCTATACTTGCCAAAATTTTAGTCGCGCTTATCTGCATCATTTAGATAAATGTGGCGAGATGCTAGGCAGCATGCTGAATACCATTCATAATTTGCGACATTATCAGAGTTTAATGGCGGGTTTACGAGAGGCCATTGAACAGGGTAGATTAGCGCAGTTTGTGGACGACTTTTATGCGCGGCGTGGTCTACCAACCCCTGCGCTACAAGATTAATTAATAAAAATTAGGAGTACATATGAGTTTTCTGATCCCTATGGCTTATGCCGACACCGCAGCAGCAGCGCCTCCTGGCAACGAATTTATGCAGTTTGCCCTTTTGGGTGGTTTCTTGGTGGTGTTCTATTTCATGATTTGGCGCCCGCAAGCCAAGCGTGCCAAAGAGCATAAAAGTTTGGTTAGCAGTTTGCAGAAGGGTGATGAGGTGGTAACCACCGGTGGTGTTGTTGGTCGTATTACCAAGGTAACCGATGAGTTCATTGTTATGGAAGTATCGGACACAGTTTCGCTGAATATACAAAGGCAAGCTGTTGTGGCCGCCCTGCCCAAGGGCACGTTGAAAGCCATTTAAAGAAGTTGGCCTGCAACCTAGTGTAGGTTGCAGGCTGCTTGTCAGAAACATTGAAGTAACTCTTGAGCAAAAGGGTTGCTGCAAACACGGGCGGTATCATGCTCAATAAATATCCTCTATGGAAGTATGCGCTGATTGCACTGATTTTGTGCGTCAGCTTTATCTATGCTGCACCCAATTTATATCCTGATGACCCAGCTATTCAAATTAGTGGAAATAGCACTGCGTTAGAGGTTAGCGAAGCTGACTTGCAGCGCGCAGCCAGTGCGTTAGAGCAAGCGGGTATCCAGGTTAAATTAACCGAATTATCACAGCGTTCCGGCTTGATTCGCTTGCATAAGCAAGACGACCAATTGCCGGCAAAAGAAGTAGTGCGCAAGAGCCTAGGTGATAACTATGTAGTGGCATTGAACCTAGCACAAAATACACCTCAATGGCTACGCAGCTTGGGCGCGAGTCCCATGAAGCTGGGCTTGGATTTGTCTGGTGGTGTGCACTTCTTATTAGAAGTGGATATGGAAAAGGCGATTGAAGCACGCTTGAAAGTATTAGACAGCGAAGTGAAAAGCCTGCTGCGTAAAGAACGCGTGCGTTACCGTACACTGCCAGCGATAGAGAATGGCATTCAGCTAGGTTTTGATGATAACGATTCGGCCAATAAGGCACGCTCTTTATTGCGTAAAGAATTTAGTGATTTTGAACAGCAACTGGTTGAGCGTAACGATAAGCCAATACTGCAGCTGAGCATGACGCAGGCTAAGCTGGTTGAAATTCGTGAATATTCTATCAAGCAAAACTTGACCACTGTACGCAACCGAGTCAATGAACTTGGCGTGGCGGAGCCGTTGGTGCAGCGTCAAGGTGCTAACCGTATTGTGGTTGAACTGCCAGGTGTGCAGGATACCGCTGAAGCCAAACGTATTTTGGGTAAAACAGCTAACCTAGAGTTCCGTTTAGCTGCTATGCATGATGCGCCGCGAGCAACGACCGAGATGTTTGCGTTTCGTGAAGAAGGTCGCCCGCCGGTGGCTTTGGAGCGTAGCTTAATTATTACTGGGGATCAGGTAACTGATGCGCAGGCGAGCTTTGATGAGAAAGGTACGCCGCAGGTTAATATTAAATTAGATGCCCGTGGTGGTGATCTAATGAATAGAGCTACGCGTAATAATATCGAGCGCAGTATGGCGGTGATTTTTATTGAGCAACGTCCGGTTACGCGCTATGTGCGTCAGCTGGTTGATGGCGTTGAACAAGAGGTAGCCATTCAAAGTTTTAAAGAAGAAAAAAGAATTATTAGTCTGGCAACCATTCAGTCCGCGTTAGGCAGTCAGTTCCGCATCACGGGGTTAAGAGGTCCGGGTGAGTCTTCTGAGTTGGCGTTGCTGTTGCGCGCTGGTGGCTTAGCAGCGCCCATGTACTTTGCTGAAGAACGTACGATTGGCCCAAGCTTGGGTGCGGAAAATATCCAGCTTGGTGTGACGGCAGCGCTATATGGTTTTATCTTTGTTGCTGCTTTCATGCTGTTGGTTTACAAGCTGTTCGGTATTTTTGCCACAGTGGCACTAGGTTTGAACATGGTTAATCTGGTGGCGATGATGTCTATACTCGGCGCTACGTTAACTCTGCCGGGTATTGCCGGTGTGGTGCTTACCATGGGCATGGCGGTGGATGCCAACGTGCTGATTTTTTCGCGTATTCGTGAGGAGATAGCTAATGGCGCCAGTGTACAGCGGGCGATTAGTGAGGGTTTTGATAAGGCCTTCTCAGCGATTATTGACGGTAACCTGACTACTTTGTTAGTGGGACTGATTCTCTTTGCGATAGGTACGGGGCCAATTAAAGGCTTTGCTGTGACCTTGTCGCTAGGGATTATCACCTCAATGTTTACCGCTGTTTTTGTTACGCGTGCCATGGTGAATCTGGTCTACGGCGCACGTGACGTTAAGAAATTGTGGATTTAGGGGTGCAGTGATGAAACGTACTATCAATTTTATGGGCGTGCGCCATATTGCGTTCGCTATCACCCTAATCCTAACGGTTGCTTCATTAGCCAGTATTGTGGTTAAGGGTTTTAACTTTGGCTTAGATTTTACTGGCGGAACTCTTATTGAGCTTAGCTATACAGAAGCAGCAGCGGTAAGTGAGGTGCGAGATGTACTGCACAGCAATGGCTATGTGGATGCTGTGGTGCAGAGCTTTGGTTCAGTCAATGACTTGCTTATTCGTACCCCGGGTGAAGACCCTAATTTGGGTATGCAGATCGAGCAGTTACTAAGACAGTCATCACAGGCTGATTTTATCGTTAAACAGGTCGAGTTTGTTGGTCCGGCGGTAGGTGAAGAGCTGCGTGATCAGGGTGGCATGGGGATTCTTGTGGCTTTGGCTGGAATCTTGATTTATCTGGGTTTTCGCTTCCAGTGGAAATTCGGTGTTGGTGCCATTGTTGGACTGTTTCACGACGTTATCGTCACGCTTGGTGTGTTTTCGTACTTCGAGCTGCAGTTTGATTTAACGGTATTGGCAGCTATTTTGGCGATTATTGGTTATTCACTTAACGATACCATTGTGGTGTTTGACCGTATTCGTGAAAACTTTCGCTTATTACGCAACACTGAGCTTATCGACAATATTAATATTTCGACCACGCAAACCTTGATGCGTACTTTGGCGACATCGATTTCAACCATGTTGGCTGTGCTGGCGTTGTTAGTGTTTGGTGGAGACCACTTGTGGGGCTTTGCATTGGCGCTGATGATTGGTGTAGGTGTGGGTACCTACTCGTCGGTGTATATTGCGAGTATCTTCCTGCTGTGGCTCAAGCTTACGGTGGAAGATCTCATCCCACCTGTGGTTGAGCATGAAGTGGATGACTTACCTTAAGATTATATGTGGGCGAGACAAATAAAAACGCGGGCTGATGGGCCCGCGTTTTTGATCGCTACCTATAAAGATCTAGAAGTTAAG
>LFTS01000160.1:0-2310 GCA_001513435.1 Gammaproteobacteria bacterium DTU040 | reverse complement strand
TCGAGGAAGTGGTGGTTACCAGTAAAATCACTGATTAGACCGCCAGCCTCTTGAATCAGTAACGCACCTGCTGCCATGTCCCATTCGGATAACCCGAACTCCCAAAAACCGTCGTAACGGCCTGCAGCAACATAGGCTAAATCGAGACTAGCCGCGCCGGCGCGGCGGATACCGGCGCTTTGTCCAGCTAAAGATTTGAACATCTCTAGGTAATTATCGATGTGAGCCATTTGCTCGTTACGGAAAGGGAATCCCGTAGCTAGAACAGCGTGATTAAGGTTTTGCTGCTTAGAAACGCGCAGACGACGACCGTTGAGCATGGCACCGCGGCCGCGACTGGCGGTAAAGTCTTCATCGCGCATAGGATCATAAACAACAGCGTGTTCAATACGACCGCGATAACGGCAAGCAATGCTCACTGCAAAGTGGGGAATACCGTGAATGTAGTTGGTTGTGCCATCCAGAGGATCGATGATCCACTGGTAATCAGCGCCTTCGCCAGTACCTGCAATAACACCGCTTTCTTCAGCGTGAAATCCGTGATTGGGGTGAGCTTTGAGAATAGAGTTGATGATAGTTTTTTCAGCGGCGCGATCGATATCAGTGACGTAGTCTTTGGCTACTTTTTCACTGATCGACAGTCTGTCGAGTCTGTCCATTGAACGCACAATGAGTTCGCCGGCGCTACGAGCTGCGCGCAGCGCAATATTCAGCATGGGCTGCATGGGTAATTACCAGGGGTTGTTAAAGAATAGCTGGGTATTCTAGCAGATACTCTTGCGTATGTGTGTGCTTGTCTGGCGGTTTTTCATGGCGGAAAAGCTCTGTTTTAGGTAAGCTTTGTGGTTTTAAATTGCAGTGGGGTTGCAGGTGCTGAATAAGATTCGAGTGGTGTTAGTAGGCACTAGCCATCCAGGTAATATTGGCGGTGCTGCACGGGCTCTGAAAAACATGGGTTTAAAGCAGCTAGTGCTGGTGCAGCCCAAGGATTTTCCGAGTAAAGATGCAGTGGCGCGCGCCGCGGGTGCTGATGATATTTTGCAGCATGCACAGGTTGTGTCCAGCTTGGAGCAGGCGTTAGCTGGCTGCAGCTTGGTGCTGGGCACCAGTGCGCGTGATAGGCGGATTCCATGGCCTTTGGTTAATCCGCGTGAGGCAGCGCAGCGTTGTGTTGAGCAAATACAGATTGAGCCGGATGCAGATATGGCGTTGGTGTTTGGGCGCGAGTACGCAGGACTGACCAATGAAGAGCTGCATCTGTGTCAGTACCATGTACACATTCCAGCGATTGAAGAGTTTAGTTCATTAAATCTTGCCGCATCTGTGCAGGTGCTCACCTACGAGCTGCGTATGGCGTGGCTCACAGCTACGCAGCAGCCAACACGTATGGTCTCAGTAGAGAGTACGGCCATACTTGGTAGTGCGCCTGCATCCCACGATGCGTTGGAATTGTTTTATGAGCATCTGCAGCGTACTCTGGTTGATATTGAGTTTTTAGATCCCGAAAAGCCCCGCCACTTAATGGCGAGGCTGAGACGTATTTATGGTCGCGTGCAACTGAGTAAGTCTGAGGTCGGTATTTTGCGCGGCATCCTTACAGAAACCCAGGTAGCTGCCAGTGGCGAACTACAGCGGCGCAAACAGGGGAGAGAATCATGATTAAGCGCATGAAAGAAGATATTCAAAGTGTATTTCACCGCGATCCGGCGGCACGCAACACCTTCGAGGTGCTCACCTGCTATCCGGGTTTGCATGCGGTTTGGTTGCACAGAATTGCACACTGGTTGTGGCTGCGGCGGTGGAAATTACTGGGGCGCTGGGTTTCGCACTTTAGTCGTTGGATTACCGGTATTGAAATTCATCCGGGCGCTAAAATTGGACGGCGTTTTTTTATTGATCATGGCTTTGGTGTAGTGATTGGTGAAACCGCGGAGATTGGTGATGATGTAACGCTCTATCAGGGCGTTACTTTAGGCGGTACAAGCTGGAATAAAGGCAAGCGTCACCCAACCTTAGAAGATGGTGTGGTAGTGGGTGCGGGCGCAAAAGTGCTGGGTCCTTTTATTGTCGGTGCGGCAGCTAAAATCGGCTCTAATGCAGTGGTGACCAAGGCGGTGCCAGCCGGTGCAACCGGCGTGGGTATACCAGCAAAAATCATTGAAAGAGCGGACGATAAACACCTTGAGCCACAAACGGATGCTAAGCGGCAGGCAGCGGCCGAACGTTATGGCTTTGATGCTTACGGTGTCCGCGTTCTTATCCTTGGTCCCTGCCCAGGCGATCCGCCGATGGCTGATGCCAAGCCGTTTC
>LFTS01000046.1 GCA_001513435.1 Gammaproteobacteria bacterium DTU040 | reverse complement strand
CAAGCACTGATTCCTTATTCTAACCAACGAAAGAGAATAAACGCATGAGTATTTTAAGTGAGTTCAAAACCTTTGCTGTAAAAGGCAATGTCGTCGATATGGCTGTCGGGATTATCATTGGTGCCGCTTTTGGTAAAATCGTCACCTCATTTGTCGGTGACGTCATCATGCCGCCACTGGGCATTCTTATCGGTGGAGTCGACTTTTCAGATCTAGCCATTACCCTTAAAGCTGCAGAGGGCGATTTACCAGCGGTAATGATCGCTTACGGTAAGTTCATCCAAACAGTTATTGATTTCACCATTGTTGCTTTTGCTATGTTCATGGGCATTAAAGCCATTAACAAGCTCAAGCACGAAAAAGCAGCTGAAGAGCCCGCTGTAGACGAACCAGCCGCTGAGCCAGAAATCACCGCGCAAGAGCAATTGCTGACCGAAATACGCGACCTGCTTAAACAACAACATCGACCCTAAGCAAACACCCCCACAACTTGTAGGTTGACGCGCAAGGCTGGACTCGCCCCCTTAACCGGTCGACCTACAATGCACAAGCACACGCATTCGCTGCTGTGCTTTTTATTGTGCGTAATAAGACTGTTATGCAGAGTTAATGGAAATGCGTCAGCCTTTATTGATAAGACGATCAAATTGCTTGATGGCTCGGCGCAAAGCCACTGTCTGGCCTAGCTGTTCTGCATAAACCACATCAGCCATTTCCGCAATAGCCGACTGGCTTGGCAAGGCGACTTGTTTTTCTAGCACGATCCGCATCCGCGGCAACAAAATCCATTGCAACCATTGCTCGAACGTCAGCGTATCGATACAAAACGGCTCTTGACTGCACAAGGCTTGCTCACTGGGCGGGCATTGTGTCCACCAACCCAGCTCGCGCAATTCTTGCTCAATACAGTGTAAGCAATCTGCTAAAGAAGATAACTCACGCATTACAGACTAATCCGTGCTCTTTGGCGTGCTTGTGCAGCACCTGCTGCATCACCGCGCTTTTCACGCGTCTCGGCAATCAGATCCCACAACCCCGCCTGCAATGCTGGGCGTCCTGAACTGAGGCTTAGACCACGCTGTGCAATCTGCTCTGCTTGCTGCGCATCGCCTTGTGCCAAGCGTACTTCTGCTAAGCGGTATAGCACTTGCGGCTCACGCGGTGCGATACGCTGAGCACGCTCTAGACTGGCAGCAGCGCCATTAAGGTCACCCTGATTTTGTTGCTGCTGCGCGGTGCTGAGCAACGCCAACACCGGCGGATCAATTTGCGTCACCACAGCACTCGTCTGCTGCTCAGCCGCAATAGGTGTGGGCGTAGAGGGCGCGGTGCTCTCATAGATTGACTCGGGCGTATGCAAGGGCGCATCAAACTCTTCGCCAAGAATCGGCGCGCTGGGCGTGTAAACGGTTTCAGGTTTCACATACTGGCTTTCAGGAGCACCGTAAGCTACCGGCGCCTCATTGCGCGAATCAGTAACCACTGCACCCTGTCGTGCATCCCTATCACGCATAACCCCAGGCGTAACCGGCGAACCTGAATCAACCACCGGAATCGACGGGCGTAATGTTCCACAACCAGACAGCACGGTGGCTGCCAACAAAAAAACTAAACTTTTATTTTTCACGCAAAATAATCCTCTGCTACCTGTTTAACCAACCTTTGATCCAATCTTTAAAACCACTTTCGCTTTTCTGCTTTACCTCTTCAGCAGGTTCAACCACCTCACCACAGAAATCGCCCAGCGGAGGCTCACTGCCTTTTAGGTAAGGCATTTTAACCACGCCAGCACAGCTACGGCTGACCGCAAAGCCCTGCACAGGATCAATTAGCACCTCAACTACGTTATCTGGCGGCACGTGCGCCAATGACGTCGGGCGCGCACTCTGCATAAAATTCGTCCATAACTGCAAAGCACCTGAGGCACCGGTTAACGAGGTCTGTCCGTTATCATCACGTCCCATCCATGCCACGGCTAAAATATCTTGCCCGTAACCGGCAAACCAACTGTCACGCAAATCATTACTGGTACCGGTCTTGCCAGCCAAGCGTAAATTCTTCGGCAGCTTATTATACGCAGAACGCCCTGTTCCTTCAGTCATTGTTCTGCGCAACGCTTCTTGGGTCAGATAAATAGCACCCGCATCAAAACGCTGCTCCACTTGCAGCGGATAACGCCCTAATGGTTCACCCTCGGCATTGAGCACGCTACGAATAGCACGCAAGGAGCTATTAAAACCCCCATTGGCCAGTGTTTGATACAGATGCGCCGTTTCAAACGGGGTCATACTTCCCGCCCCCAACAACATGGACGGATAAGCAGGCCAATCACGCTGCAAACCCAAACCTTTGAGTGTTTGCAGCACTTTTGGTAAGCCTAAATCCAAACCCAATTTGGCCGAAGAAAGGTTGTGGGAAAATGCCAAGCCTTGGTATAAAAATATTGTGCCGTGCTCTTTACGATCATAGTTTTGCGGTGACCAAATCCGCCCTTTGGCATCCTGTACGGAAAACGCCTCATCCTGCAAATAACTGGTTAGCGTATATTTTTCTGGTTGTTGCAAGGCGGTTAAGTAAATCGCCGGTTTCACCAAAGAGCCAATCGGCCGTAGTGCGTCTAAAGCACGGTTAAAGCCTGCATAGCGCGGCTGGCGACTGCCTAACAAGGCTTGTACCTCACCTGTTTCCGGGTGAGTGACCACCATAGCAGTTTCAATCGCCTCAATACCCTTGCGTCCTGCTAATCCCTTAAACGTACGTTGCAAAGCATCTTCGGCTTTACGCTGTAAAATCGGATCCATACTGGTAAAAATGCGCAGACCTTCCTCGGTTAAATCCTGATCGCGGTAGTCTTCACGCAACTGGCGTTTAACCAAGTCCAAAAAAGCGGGATAGGTCGTATTGGCTAAACTGCCTTTTTTACTAACCCCCAAAGGTTTTTGCTTGGCCTGCTCGGCTTCTTGCTGGCTAATAACATCCTGATTGGCAAGCAAGTCAATCACTAGGTTGCGTCGCTCCAACGCACGTTCGGGTTGGCGCCGCGGGTTATAAAAAGATGGCCCCTTCACCATGCCGACCAACAAAGCCACTTGATGCACCTGCAACTCGGCTAAGGGCTGACTAAAATAATACTGACTGGCCAGACCAAAACCATGGATAGCGCGCTCACCGTCTTGGCCTAAAAACACCTCGTTTAAATAGGCTTCCAGTATTTCGTCCTTGTCGTAATGCATCTCCAACAGCAACGACATCAAGGCCTCGGTCGCCTTACGCTTTAAGCTGCGCTCACTGGTAAGGAAAAAGTTTTTCACGAGCTGTTGCGTGAGCGTACTGCCCCCCTGACGCAACCCTCCAGCACTGGCATTCACCCACACCGCACGGGCAATGGATTTAGGTGACACACCCCAGTGCTGATAAAACTCTCTATCCTCGACCACCACCAGCGTTTGCGTTAATAATTCAGGCACTTGATCCAAACGCACCAAGATACGGTCTTCTTTATGCGCCGGATACAAACCGCCAATAAGCAAGGGTTCAATGCGCACCACCGCAACAGGCTGCCCCTGCGCATTGGTCAGTTTGGTTATATAACCATTGGTAAAACTGACACGCACACGCTGCGCGGATTCAGTCCCTTCATAAAAACGAAAACCGCGGCTATGGAACTCAATGGTGTTGGCATTTAACGAATAGGTACCAATACGCTCGGCGCTTCGTTCACGTTGATAGCCCAAGGCATTCAACTCGATCAGAAAATCTTCCTGTGCCAGCTTGCCGCCAACATACAATTCAAGAGGACGCGCATACACTCGCGCCGGAACAGTCCAGCGCTTACCTGAGAAGCGCTCCTGCACCACAGCATCCAAATAAACCATGACGGCTGCTAACACCAGCAGTGCTACCACAGCTAATTTAAACAGGAGCTTTAGCCAGCGACCTGAACGCGGTGATGGTTTTTTTTTGTTCTTTTTACTGCCTCTGGTTGGTCGGCTTGTTCTGTTTTGCTGACTCATAACCGACCAAACCTGTAGATGTTTTGCATAAATACTTTATCTCAATGCTTGCGCTGACCATTCTAGTTGCGATAATGGCGCTAATTATAAATTGTAAAACAAGGAATTCCCGTGACTGACCCTTTAATTTGCGCGTTAAAAAATCCTGAATTCTACCCTCATCCGGTCGATAGCATCCAGGTCATCGAAACCCATATTTCATGGGTACTGCTTACGGGGCCTTACGCGTACAAAATCAAAAAACCCGTTGATTTTGGTTTTCTTAATTTTACCTCACTCGAGGATCGTAAGCACTTTTGCCATGAAGAGCTACGCCTCAACCAACGCCTTACCGCCGACCTATACCTTGAAGTACTGCCTATTACCGGCACTATCCAAGCGCCACAGCTCAACGGTGATGGCCCTGTACTTGATTACGCGCTAAAAATGCGGCAGTTCCCGCAGAACCAACTGCTTAGCGAAATGCAAAAAAACGGCGAGCTTAACGCCGGACATATTGATGCGCTCGCGCAGCAAATCTCCCAATTTCATTTACAAGCGCCTCAGGTTTCAGCTTCACACCCACTGACTGAGCCGCAAGCCATCATGGCACCGGTAAGGCAGAACTTCGAGCAAATCCGCGCCATGCTCAATGACAGTAACGATTTGCAGCAACTTGATGCACTAGAGGCTTGGGCAGAAGATAGCTTCGCGCGCTTGCTCCCCCTATTAGAGCAACGCAGCCATAATGGTTCCATCCGCGAGTGCCATGGTGATATTCACCTAGGTAACGCCACCGTGCTGGACGGTCAGGTCACTTTGTTTGACTGCATTGAGTTTAACGAGCCTTTTCGTTTGATTGATGTGGTTTCAGACGCTGCTTTTCTAGCCATGGACTTAGAGGACCGCGGTTTACACAGCTTAGCCAACCGCTTTATTAATACGTGGCTTGAGCAAACCAATCAGTACCAAGCCTTGCCGCTGCTTAATTTCTATAAAGCCTACCGCGCCATGGTACGCGGCAAAGTCAATCTGTTCCGCCTCGGACAAGAGCAAGATCCCACTGAACAAGCAGCGATTTTGCAGCAGTATCGCAGCTACGCCAATTTGGCTGAAAGCTACTGCGCCATTCCAGCGCGTTTTCTTGCCATCACCCATGGCACTTCAGCCATTGGCAAAAGTACTGTCGCCATGCAACTGGTTGAATCTTTAGGCGCCGTACGAATTCGTTCTGATTATGAGCGCAAGCGTTTATTTGGCGAACAGGATGCCGCACAGGGCAATGCTGTCGGCGAAGGTATTTACAATGCCAGCGCCAGCGCAGCAACCTATCAGCATATCCATGAACTCGCCAAGCTTGCCTTACAGTCCGGCTACGCCGTGGTGTTGGACGCAACCTACTTGCGCGCCGACTCTCGTCAGCAAGCCGGTGACGTGGCACAGGCGTGCGGTGTACCTTTTCTTATCCTAGATTGTCACGCACCGGAAGCAGTGGTGCAGCAGTGGCTAAGCGAGCGTCGACAAGCTGGCCAAGACCCTTCTGATGCCACTGCAGAAGTCATTGCCGCCCAGCAAGCCAACCGAGAGCCGCTGAGTGCCGAAGAACAGCTACAAACCCTCAACGTGCAAACTGACGACGCCAGCTCCATGGCTGGGTTGGTTGGTTTGCTCAAGCAACGGCTACCGGGCTTTTAAGTAGGACATCACCCAACGCTAGCCTGCAACAATTTAGGCTTAAGGCTGTTGCTGCAGGCTAGCTTTGTTCATTGCCAACCATTGCAGGGTGATAATGCTGGCGGCGTTGTCGATTTTACCGGTTTCCAGCATGTGCATCGCTTGAGCAAAACTAACCACCCGTGCGCGAATGTCTTCGCTCTCTGCGGCCACACCCATGACTCGCCCATCCACTCCTTCCGTTGAGCACAGACCCAAATAAAGATGCACGCGCTCATCAGAGCCGCCGGGGGAAGGGTAATACTGCATGATGGGAATCAGCTGAGTAAACTCCAAGCCGACCTCTTCCTGCGCCTCGCGTGCTGCCGTTTGCTCAGGTTGCTCACCCTCATCAATCAGTCCTGCAACTATTTCAAGTAACCAAGGATGCGTGCGATTATCTAACGCGCCGATACGAAATTGTTCCAGAAACACTAGGGTGTCGGTCTGCGGGTTATAGGGCAGCACACACACAGCGTTACGGCGAACAAAGAGTTCACGGCTGATTACGGGTCCCATCGCACCGGAAAATAGCCTGTGACGTAGACTGAGCTTTTCTAGCCGGTAAAAACCCTGATAACAGACTTCTCGTTCGAGTATTTGCACATCTTGCTCAGACATGATTATCCCTGTTGTAACGCGAGAAGGGTTTGCGGTAATTGGCTGAGGCTATGCACCTGTGCATCTGGGGCGCGTTCGCCTTGCCATGGCTGTTGTTGTGGGTTAAACCAAATGGTACGCATGCCAACGCGCTGCGCACCAAAAATATCATCAAGGGGGTTGTCGCCTATATGCACGGCACGCTGGGCTGTGACCTGTGCTCGCGCTAACGCGGCTTGAAATACACTGGGATCAGGCTTGCTTACACCCAACGCATCAGCACTCAGGGCAAAGCTAAAATACTCTCCCAAGCCCACTCGACGCACATCGGCATTACCATTGCTGAGCGCACCTAGAACAAAATTTTGTGCTAACTGACCCAATACGGGCTTGGCATCCGCATACAACTGCACGTTTTGGCGGGCGCTCAGAAACACCTGAAAGGCGGCCTCAGCCGTTTCCTGCGCTACAGGCAAGGCATCACCTGCCTCTAGGCAGGCGCTTAATAAAACCTGGTATCTAAGCTCACTGACGCGGTGTATCAGCTCAGGGGTGTGTCTCAGCACGGCCGCACGCAGGCTATGCAAGCGTGGCACATCAACCACACCCAGATGCGGCGCTTGTTGTGCCAGCCACTCCTGTAGCAGCTGTTCAGCTTGGGCAATCACTGGCTGCACCGACCAAAGGGTGTCATCCAGGTCAAAGGTAATTAATTGAATACTCATAAGGGTCTCTGCACAACGGATACAGTCGATGTTGGCTGCGAGTTGTTTACAGGTATAGATATGTGTTGCAGCGTGGCTTATTCAAGGCTGGTTTAGCCCTTTAATGCAAAAGGCCACCCGAAGGTGGCCTTTTATTTCAGCGTTAAGCTTGTTCGGCTTGTTCGGCCTTAGCCGCCGCAACATCCTTAATTGACAGTTTGATACGGCCGCGGTTGTCCACGTCCAGCACCAATACATCAATCATCTCGCCTTCTTTCAGGTAGTCAGTTACTTTTTCTACACGCTCATTGCTGATCATGGAGATATGCACCAAACCGTCTTTGCCGGGCAGAATGTTTACAAACGCACCAAAGTCGACAATACGCTCAACCTTACCGTGGTAAATTTTACCAATTTCGGCTTCAGCGGTAATGCTCAACACGCGGTCGCGTGCAGCAATAGCGTCTTCTTTCGTGTCACCAAAGATCTTGATGGAACCATCGTCTTCGATATCGATAGAGGCATTGGTTTCTTCACAGATGGCACGAATGGTTGCGCCGCCTTTACCAATCACGTCACGGATCTTGTCAGCATCAATACGCATGGTCAGCATGGACGGTGCGTTTTCAGACACTTCAGTGCGTGATGCTGCCAATACCTGATTCATCTGATTCAGAATATCGATACGTGCAGTGTGTGCCTGATTAAGGGCAATTTCCATGATTTCTTCATTGATGCCTTCAATCTTGATGTCCATCTGCAGTGCAGTTACACCCAGCGCGGTACCAGCAACCTTGAAGTCCATGTCGCCCAAGTGGTCTTCGTCACCCAAGATATCGGTTAGGACGGCAAATTTATCGCCTTCTTTCACCAGACCCATAGCGATACCCGCCACTGGACCTTTCATTGGTACACCAGCATCCATCAGTGCTAAGGACGCACCACACACAGAGGCCATGGAGCTAGAACCGTTGGATTCGGTAATTTCAGACACTACGCGTACGGTGTACGGGAAATCATCAGCGCTTGGTAGCATCGCCGCCAAACCACGACGGGCTAGACGGCCGTGACCAATTTCACGACGACCCGTAGCACCCATACGACCACATTCACCTACAGAATAAGGAGGAAAGTTGTAGTGCAGCATGAAGTGATCACGCTTCTCGCCTTCGAGCGTATCTAAGAGCTGTGCGTCACGGGCAGTACCTAAAGTTGCCACCACCAGTGCTTGTGTTTCACCACGGGTAAACAAGCATGAACCATGGGTTTTACTCAGCACACCGACTTCGATATTCAGCGGACGTACCGTTTGGCCATCACGGCCATCAATACGCGGCTTACCGTTCACGATGTTTTCACGCACGGTGCGGTATTCGATCTCACCAAACGCATCTTTAACTTCTTGAACGCTTGGACCTTGTTCAGCGTCTTCGTTAACCAGCTGAGCAATCGCCTGTTCGCGTATCTCGCCTAAGCGAGCATAGCGGTCAAGTTTGATTGTGATGGTGTATGCCTTGGAAATTTCTTCGCCAAACTGATTGCGAATCGCATCCAACAAAGCAGTATTTTCTGCTTTTGGCTGCCAGTCCCAAGTAGGTTTAGCTGCCAGAGCAGCGAATTCTTTAATGGCTTGAATAGCAACCTGTGATTCTTCGTGGGCATAGAGCACTGCACCCAGCATTTGGTCTTCGGTTAACTCCTGTGCTTCTGACTCAACCATCAACACGGCATCTTCAGTACCAGCAACAACCATGTCGAGCAAAGATGCCTCGAGTTGCTCGTAGTTTGGGTTAAGGATGTAACCGGTCTCAGGGTGGAAGCCTACGCGTGCAGCACCAATAGGACCTTTAAACGGAATGCCTGAAATAGCCAGCGCTGCAGAAGTACCAAGCATAGCGGCGATATCTGGATCGGTCTTTTTATTGGTGGATACTACCGTACAGATAACCTGTACTTCGTTGTTAAAGCCATTAGGGAATAATGGACGGATTGGACGGTCGATAAGACGCGAGGTCAGCGTTTCTTTTTCTGATGGACGCGCTTCACGCTTGAAAAAGCCACCAGGGATTTTACCCGCTGCGTAGGTTTTTTCTTGGTAGTGCACGGACAGCGGGAAAAAGTCTTTGCTGGGATCAGCTTGCTTAGCGCCCACTACGGTGACTAATACTGATACGTCGTTATCTACTGTTACCAGAACTGCACCAGACGCTTGACGCGCGATGCGGCCTGTTTCTAAAGTTACGGTCGATTGACCAAATTCAAATGTTTTAATAACCGGATTCACGGTAGTTTCCTTCTCTTATGTTGCCTTTGGGGGAAATCGCAGACCTGTTGGGTAACGGCCCAAACAGTTCTAGCCAAATACTTACTGTTTCTTAAAAAAGAAAAGCTGGTGCCCGAAGCGCAACGGCATACAATACTGCCGTACTCCAAGTCACCAGCTTTTGTATCACGTCACTACAACTTAGCGACGCAGACCCAAGCGGGCAATTAATGCCGCGTAGCGAGACAGGTCTTTACCCTTCAAGTAGTCCAACAGCTTACGACGTTGGTTAACCATACGAATCAGACCACGACGTGAGTGGTGATCTTTTTTGTTTTCTTTGAAGTGTCCTTGTAGCTTGTTGATGTTTACAGTCAAAAGTGCAACCTGCACCTCTGGAGAACCTGTATCACCTTCAGCTTGCTGGTACTCGCTAACGATTTGGGCTTTTTCTTCAACGCTTAGTGCCATGATTGGCTCCTTAATATGGACAGGCCGGGAAAATCCCGTACTAATAAAATAGGTATGACCGCGCCTGCCAACAGCCACCCTTATATTTCTACTGCATTTACTGCAATTAGAAAGACGCTATTGTGACCGAATTAGGCGCCTTGGTGCAACCTGTCCGTCATCATCAATTTCTGCTACGCCAATAAACTCATGTTTGTGGTTGTACACCCGCACCAAACCACTGCTGGGTGCGCTGGGCGAGCGTACTGGTTGACCATTCTGCCAAAAAAACGCTGTATGTTCCGTCAGCTCGACTTTAGGCCAATCCAGCAGTCCTGCATCAGTGGGCAACAAGTACTGATCTAGAGCTTCGCTACCCGATTCTTCTTGCAGCTTGATTAGCTCGTCTAAAGTCACCGTTTGTGCCAGCGAAAAAGGACCTGCACTGGTGCGTCTTAACTCAGCCACATGAGCACCGCAACCCAGCGCGTTACCAATGTCTTCAGCTAAAGTACGAATATAGGTGCCTTTACTGCACGCGACATGCACACGCAATAGATCACCCTGCAAATCCAACAACTCCAGTTCTGCTATGTGCACAGGACGTGGCTTGCGTTCAACCACCTCACCAGCACGGGCCAACTTATACAACGGCTGGCCGTCTTTTTTCAGCGCTGAATACATGGGTGGTACTTGCATAATGTCGCCACGAAACTGCGGCAACACGGCTTCCACATCGGCCTGCGTACACTGAACTTCTTTTTGCTCCAGCACACGACCTTCACCATCTGCTGTGTCAGTAGTAACACCGAGACGAATCAGCGCTTCGTAACTTTTATCCGCATCCAGCAAATAACGCGAGAACTTGGTTGCCTCACCAAAACACAAAGGCAAAACACCGGTAGCCAACGGATCAAGGCTGCCAGTGTGGCCGCCTTTCTCTGCGTTGAGCAGCCAACGAACTTTTTGTAACGCGCCGTTGGAGCTAAAACCTACAGGTTTATCTAATAATAAAATACCGCTGACGCTGCGGCGCTTGCGTTTAACCTGTTGCGTCACTTACTCGTCTCCACCCGCGGGTTCATGACTGCGGTCGCTGGCGACAGCTTTTTCAATCAGTGCAGACATATAAGCACCACGACTGATACTTTCGTCATAACGGAAATGCAGCTGCGGGACACTACGCATCTTCATGGATTTACCCAGCAACATGCGTAAATAACCCGCCACTTCGCTCAGCACCTCTAGGTTTTGCTCAATGTCTTCTGCGCTGTCGTTATTCATCAGGGTGATAAACACTTTTGCATGCCCCATATCACGACTGACATCCACACCTGTGACAGTGATAAAACCTAAGCGCGGGTCTTTAACTTCGCGCGGGATGAGCATCGCCAGTTCTCTTTGAATCTGATCGCCCACACGCTGGGCACGGCTGTATTGCTTTGCCATAGATTTACCTATAAGCGGCAAACGGCACGCTCAAAAGAACGTGCCGTTTTGGTTTGGGGTTGTAACTTAAAGTGTACGAGCGACTTCGATTTTTTCAAAGACTTCGATTTTATCGCCTGGACGTACGTCGTTATAGCTCTTCACTCCGATACCACATTCCATACCGGCACGTACTTCGCTGACGTCATCTTTAAAGCGGCGCAAGGACTCCAGCTCGCCCTCAAAGATTACTACATCGTCACGCAATACGCGGATTGGACGGCTACGCAAGACGGTACCTTCGGTCACCATACAACCGGCAATTGCGCCAATTTTTGGTGAGCGGAACACGTCACGTACTTCTGCAATACCAACGATTTGTTCACGTACATCACTGCCAAGCATACCGGAGAGCGCCTTCTTAACGTCTTCGATAATATCGTAAATAATGTTGTAATAACGCATATCAAGACCTTCGGTCTCAACAATCTTACGCGCACCGGCATCAGCACGAACGTTAAAGCCGAAAATTACCGCATTTGAAGCCAGTGCTAGGTTTGCATCACTTTCGTTAATACCACCTACACCGCCAGCAACAATGCACACTTCAACTTCGTCGTTACCCAGCTCAGTCAAGGAGGTCTGCAGTGCTTCTAAAGTACCGCGCACGTCAGCCTTAACCACGATGTTAAGCACTTTCTTTTCATCTTGGCCCATGTTTTCAAACATGTTTTCTAACTTGCCTGCAGAGGCACGCGCCAACTTAACTTCGCGGAACTTGCCTTGACGAAAGAGTGCAATTTCACGTGCTTTACGCTCGTCCGTCACTACAGTCATTTCATCACCGGCTTCCGGGGTACCGTCTAGACCAAGAATCTCTACAGGAATAGAAGGACCTGCTTCTTTAATTGGCTTACCGTTCTCATCGAGCATGGCACGCACGCGACCAAAGTTAACACCCACTAACACCATATCGCCTTGGTGAAGCGTACCGTTCTGTACTAACACAGAAGCCACTGGACCACGCCCTTTATCTAGGCGCGACTCAATCACCACACCACGACCTGAGGCGCTTGGAATAGCTGTTAGCTCTAATACTTCAGACTGTAGCAATACCGCTTCAAGCAGCTCATCAATACCCGTACCTTGCTTAGCCGATACATGGACAAACTGGGTATCACCACCCCACTCTTCTGGAATGACACCGTGGACACCGAGGTCATTTTTAATGCGATCGGGATCAGCTTCTGGCTTATCAATTTTGTTGACCGCTACAATGATAGGTACGCCCGCAGCCTGTGCGTGCTGAATACCTTCAATAGTTTGCGGCATCACGCCGTCATCGGCTGCTACGACCAGAATAACGATATCGGTCGCCTTAGCACCACGTGCACGCATAGCTGTAAAGGCCGCGTGACCCGGGGTATCCAAGAAGGTGATCATGCCGCCTTCCGTTTTAACGTGATACGCACCAATGTGCTGGGTAATACCACCGGCCTCACCAGTTGCCACTTTGGCGCGACGAATATAGTCAAGTAGAGACGTTTTACCGTGGTCAACGTGACCCATCACTGTTACTACAGGTGCACGCTGAATCGCCTCACCTTCCAGCATGATGGATTGAGCTAGCTGCTCTTCGAGCACATCATCACTGACGCGCTTAACCTTATGACCCATTTCTTCTGCAATCAGAATGGCGGTATCTTGGTCCAGTACTTGGTTAATGGTTACCGGCGAGCCAAGTTTAAACATAAACTTAACCACCTCAACGCCTTTAACCGACATTTGCGCGGCCAGTTCAGCAACGGTAATGGTCTCGCCTACACGAACTTCGCGCACTAGCGGGCCCGTTGGTGCGTGGAAACCATGCTCATTGCGTTTCTTGGCCTTACCGCGACCACGTCCGCGACCACGAGTGCGTCCGTCTTCATCATCATCGCGCAAAGCTATTTTAGGCTTAGCCATACGCGGCGCAGGTTTACGATCACGACGCTCGTCTTCTTCGCGTTTGGCAGGACGACGTGGCGGTTCTTCTTTTTTGCGTTCAGGCTGCTTGGTAGCCGCTGGCTCTACGTCAGCCGGCTTCGGCTTCACCTCTGCCGTCGGCGTAGGCTCAGCAGCTGCTTGTGGGGCGGCAACTTGTGCTTGAGGCTCTGGCTGAGCTTCTTTTTTTGCTACAGCGGCCACAGGTGTTTCTGTTTTCGCAGGCACTTCAGGCGCTACTTCAGCTTGTTTCGGGCTGGCAGCCGCTTGCGCTGCTTGTTGCTGCTCGAGTTCTTTCTGCTTTTCAGCTTCCAGTTCTTCCGGGCTGCGTTTTACATAGGTGCGTTTTTTACGCACCTCAACACTGATCGTTTTGCTACCTGGCGCACGAATTGTTGTGGTCGTTTTACGCTGCAGGGTAATTTTTTTAGACTGTTCGGACTTCTCTCCAGCACCGTGCTGCAAATAAGCCAATAATTTTTGTTTCTCGGCATCACTAACAGTCTGATCCTTATCCGTGTGGGGCAACCCAGCTTCTTGCATTTGCTGTAGTAACCGCTCAACTGGGGTATCAACTGTAGTAGCCAGCTCTTTAACTGTGACTTGCGTCATGAACTTCTCTCCTCAAGCCGCAACGTGCTTATTCAAACCAATGGGCGCGGGCGGACATGATTAACTTGCCGGCATTTTCTTCATTCATACCGCTAATATCTAGCAATTCATCGATGGATTGCTCGGCAAGATCTTCACGATTCATTACACCACGTGCTGCCAATTCCACCGCTAGCTCTTTTGTCATACCTTCCAAATCAAGTAAATCTTGCGCCGGTTGGTTATCCGCTAGTTTTTCTTCGGTAGCAATTGCACGTGATAGCAGCCTGTCCTTAGCGCGAGCACGAAGCTCTTTAACGATGTCTTCATCAAAACCATCAATTTCCAACATCTCTTCCATGGGCACATAAGCAACTTCATCAAGGGTGGTAAAACCCTCTTCAACCAAGACCTGTGCTACGTCTTCATCAACTTCTAACTCATCAATAAACATACGCAGGGTGTCGCCTGCTTCTTGTTGTTGACGCTCTTGGATATCTGTATCCGTCATTACGTTAAGCGTCCAGCCACTGAGTTGCGAAGCCAAACGTACGTTTTGACCGCCACGGCCAATGGCCTTAGCAAGATCATCCTCACTCACAGCAATATCCATCGCGTGTGCATCTTCATCAACAATAATGGCAACCACATCTGCAGGGGCCATCGCGTTGATCACAAACTGTGCTGGATTTTCATCCCACAAAACTATGTCTACCCGCTCACCATTTAGTTCAGTGGTAACCGCTTGCACACGAGAACCACGCATACCAATACAAGCACCCTGTGGATCAATACGCTTATCCTTGGAGCGTACCGCAATTTTCGCACGCGAACCTGGGTCACGCGCCGCGGCCATGATCTCAATTAACCCCTCAGAAATCTCAGGCACTTCAATACGGAATAGCTCCATAATCATTTCAGGTGCTGTACGCGATAATACCAGCTGTGAACCGCGATTATCTTGTCGTATTTCTTTTAGGTAAGCACGTACGCGTGAACCAACGCGAAAATTTTCACGTGGAATAATATCTTCACGGCCTAAAACAGCCTCGGCGTTATTACCCAAGTCAATAATCACGTTATCACGAGAGGCTTTTTTCACTGTACCTAGGATAATTTCGCCCAGCTTACTGCGGTAAGCCTCAATAATCTGAGCACGCTCAGCTTCGCGCACTTTTTGTACAATTACTTGCTTCGCTGTTTGCGCGGCAATACGCCCAAACTCTATGGACTCAACCTGCTCTTCAATCACATCACCAACAACCTTGTCCTGATATTTCTCAGGCAGCATATCTGGCGTGTATTGGAAAGCTGGGTCATCTAAGTGCTCATCATCAACGACATGCCAAATACGAAAGGTTTCGTAATTGCCGGTTTGTCTGTCGATTTCTACACGCAGTTCAACTTCATCTTCATAGTTCTTTTTGGTTGCGGTTGCTAATGCAATTTCTAATGCCTGAAATATATCTCCGGGCGGTACGCCCTTTTCATTAGAAACCGATTCCACTACCAGTAAAATTTCTTTACTCATCGCATGCCTCACACGCTTTAGCCTAAACAGCTAGACCATTTTATTAGTCAAAATTAGGGACGATATTTGCTTTTTCAATTAACTCAAAAGGCAACAGGTATTCGTAGTTGTCTACCTGAATAACCACATCATCCTCTTCAATCCCGCGTATCAATCCTTGAAAGTGGCGCCGCTCTTCAATAGGCGCTCTTAGCTTTATTTTTGCGTTCTGTCCTATAAATGCAGAAAACTGATCTAGGGTAAATAAAGGACGGTCCATGCCAGGCGAAGAAACTTCCAAAGTGTACTCACCACTCACTGGGTCCTCTACATCCAATACCGCGCTAAGTTGGCGACTGACGAGTTCACAATCGTCTACCGTAATGCCATCTTCATGCTCAATATAAATGCGTAAAACGGAGTGACGACCCTGAGATAAAAATTCAATACCCCAGCACTGAAACTCTAACGCTTCAACAATTGGTGCCAACAAATCCTGCAATTTTTGCAGCTTAGTCATCCGGCCTCCGCAACTAGCCATTAACCAAAAATAAAAAAAGGGCACTAGGCCCATAATTTCAAGACACCAAGCTAAGAGGTAACAAAAAGCCCCTATGCAGGGGCTTTAAAATTCATCTAGCTTTGTGCCAACTGGATTGGCTGCAAACGCGCTAGCCAACTTCTAAAGTCGGCGCAAATTTTACCTCTGCACGCTTACTAAGTCAAGCAAACAACAAAGCCCGCTAGAGCGGGCTTTGTCTTAATTGGTACCGAGGAGGGGACTCGAACCCCTACAGCCTTTAGGCCACTACCACCTCAAGGTAGCGTGTCTACCAATTCCACCACCTCGGCAAAACAATTAGTCCAACTGCGGAATACTGTCTTCACTCTTTTGTGCTTCTAGCGCAGGAATCTCAGCAGCCTCGTCCCCAAGCTTGGCATCCTTAGATATTTCCTGCACAGCTGGCGGCAAACCGAGGGTATCCAAACCCTTAGCCTGCTGTTTTGCATAGTAAGCCAAGCCCAAGCTTGTCGCAAAAAAGATAACCGCTAAAACCGCTGTGATACGGCTAAAAAATGTCCCTGTACCCTGCGCACCAAATACAGTCGCCGAAGCACCCGAACCAAAAGAAGCACCCGCCTCTGCACCCTTACCTTGCTGAATCAGCACGAAACCAACAATTGCAATAGCAACTACAAGGTGACCAATAATTATAACCGTTTCCAGCATTTTATTTACCTGCGGCGCGACAGATCGCACCAAATTCATCTGCTTTAAGTGAGGCGCCGCCAATCAGCCCGCCATCGATATCTTTCTGTGTAAAAAGCTCTACTGCATTAGCCGCTTTCACACTACCACCGTACAAAATTCTTAGCTGTTGGGCTATTTCTGCATCGTAGCCTGCTATGTGCTCACGCAAGGCCGCATGCACTTCTTGCGCTTGTTCTGGCGTAGCCGTTAAGCCTGTACCTATCGCCCAAACTGGCTCATAAGCCAAAATAGCATCAGCTAAAGCCTGCACACCAGCGCCTGCAATTACTGCATCGACCTGTGCCGCCACAGTGCTTACTGCTTGGCCTTGCTCACGCTGAGCCAGAGTCTCACCCACACATAAAACGGGAGTCAGACCTGCTGCTTGCGCGGCAATAAATTTGCGGCATATTACCTGATCATCTTCAGATTGCAACTCTCTTCTTTCAGAATGACCTACTAACACCAAATCGCAGCCTACATCACGCAACTGCATAGCTGATGTTTCACCAGTCAGCGCACCTTCTTCTAGCTGTACCGCACAATCTTGTGCACCAAGCTGAATCCTTGAGCCTTGCACGAGCTGCTGTGCAAGCTGCAAATGGGGCAAACTTGGGAAAACCGCCACATCAATGTTCTCAGGCAATTTCTCGCCCTTTAAAGCATTTAGCAAATCTGCAACGCTCTGCAGGGTGCCGTTCATTTTCCAATTACCAGCAACCATCGGACGACGCATAAAAGACCTCATGTTCTAAAGTGGGTGCAGATGTTACTCAAGCAGCGCATTTGATGCAAGTAAAATCACTGGCAGACACGCTCTACCACCTGCGCAAGCTGCTGTGCATAGCGCATTACCTGCGCCTCATCCTGCCCTTCAACCATCACACGCACTAACGGCTCAGTGCCTGACTTACGCAACAGCACGCGACCGCTTCCTGCCATTGCTTTAGTCACCTGCTCACAGGCTGCTTGCACATCTGGATGTTCAACGGGATCCTGTTCAGCACTGACATAACGCACATTGATTAACGTCTGTGGCAATTTTTTCCAAGCCAAACGCTCTTTTGCCAAACTTTGTCCACGACGCTTTAACGCTAAGATAACCTGCAATGCAGCAATAATTCCGTCACCGGTCGTATGATGCTGTGTGCAAAGAATATGCCCTGAACTTTCGCCACCTAGAATCCAGTTATGCTCCTGCATCTCTTGCATAACATAGCGGTCACCTACTTTGGCGCGCACAAAAGGAATGCCGCGTTCTTTTAATGCCAACTCCAGACCGTAGTTACTCATTAACGTACCAACTACACCTGTGCCTTCCGGCAGACGATCGCGCTCCTGAACATCTGTGGCAATGATAAACAGCAAATCATCACCATCAAGAATGGCACCGGTATGGTCTACCATTTGCACACGATCACCATCACCATCAAAAGCAATGCCGAAATCAGCGCTGTGCTCGACCACTGCCTTTTGCAAAGCACCCAAATCCGTTGCACCAACACCGTGGTTGATATTCACGCCATCGGGCTGATTGGCAATGCTGATAACTTCAACGCCTAGCTCACTAAACACATTAGGAGCAATCTTGTAAGTCGCACCGTGAGCGCAATCTATTACCACCTTTAAGCCTGAAAAATCACTACTCGTCGGCACACTGCTTTTACAAAACTCGATATAACGACCTGCGGCATCGTTCACCCGAAACGCTTTACCTAGATGCTCTGACTCCACAACCTGCATGGGTGCTTCGATTAGTTCTTCGATCATCTCTTCAAGCTCATCGGGTAGTTTTTTACCATCGGATGAGAAAAACTTAATACCGTTATCATAATGCGGATTATGTGAAGCACTGATAACGATGCCTGCCTCAGCTTTAAAGGTACGTGCCAGGTAAGCAATGCCCGGCGTAGGCATAGGACCCAGCAACATAACATCGGCACCGGCGGCCGATAAACCCGCTTGCAGTGCTGACTCGAACATATAACCGGAAATACGCGTATCTTTACCTACTAAAATCCGGCAACGCCCTTGTTTCCGAAATGCCATACCGGCAGCCCAGCCAAGTTTCAGCATAAATTCCGGGGTAATGGGGTGCTCCCCGACGCGACCACGAACTCCATCGGTACCAAAATATTTTCTGCTCATTGTATTCTTTCCTTAGCTGTTCGTACTGCTTGAAACATCTTAACTGCATCTATAGTAGCCGCCACATCATGCACGCGTAAAATATTGGCACCACGCTCTAAAGCCATCACTGCTAAAGCCAAGCTGCCATACAGGCGCTCTGTTACAGGCTTATCCAATACTTGGCCTATCATGCTTTTACGTGACACCCCTACCAGCATCGGCAACTCTAATTGTCGCAATTCAGTTAAACGATTAAATAATTCTAGATTATGTGACAGGTTTTTCGCAAAACCAAAACCGGGATCAATCAGCAGCTTATCACTTGAAATACCGGCTTGATTACAACTCTGGATTCGTTCGCGCAGCAAGGCAATCACCTCGGCAGCGACATCCTCATAATGTGGTGCATCTTGCATATTGTGCGGCTCGCCACGCATATGCATAAGGCACACTGGCAAACCCGTTGCTACCGCTGCTGACAACGCACCCTCACGACGTAAAGCGCGCACATCATTGATAAGACCTGCACCCAGCTTGGCGCTTTCACGCATCACTTGCGGTGTAGAGGTGTCAACAGAGACAATAACATCCAGCTCTTTGGTTATGGCTTCAACCAACGGAGCTACACGCTCAAGCTCTTGCTCAACAGTTACAGTCTGCGCGCCGGGGCGGGTAGATTCGCCACCAATATCAATGATACTGGCACCCGCTTGCACCATTTCTCGGGCACGCGTTAGCGCCTGCTCAAAATGGTTATAGCAGCCACCATCTGAAAAAGAGTCGGGGGTAACATTGAGAATGCCCATCACATGGGGCACGGAGAGATCTAGGCTATGCTGACCGCAGCGCAAAATTCGGCTGTGCATGCTATTCCTTAAGCAGCGCCCCCCGGATGGAGGGCGCTCTGAACGATTAATATTCGCCCGCAGGACCACCTATAGGTGTTTCAGGACGTGACTCTGGTTCGCTCGGCTTTTCAGCGTTAGCGCTAGGTGGTGGTGTACTATCATCTTTCCAACCCTTCGGTTCACGCACTGTACGACCGGACATGATGTCATCAATTTGATCGCTGTCGATCGTTTCATACTTCATCAGCGCTTCAGCCATAGCATCTAACTTGTCACGGTTTTCGACCAAAATACGCTTGGCTGTTTCGTAGGATGAATCAATGATCTCACGCACTTCCTGATCGATAAGCTTAGCTGTTTCACCAGACACCTTACCAATATGGCTGCTGCCACCACGACCCAAGTAACTTTCATTTTCATCTTCGGCATACAACAAAGGACCTAATTTTTCTGACAAGCCCCACTTAGTTACCATATTGCGCGCTAACTGTGTGGCGCGCATAATGTCATTAGAAGCACCCGTTGTTACACCCTCAAAACCTAGCGTCATTTCCTCAGCAATACGACCGCCATACAGGGAGCAAATTTGGCTGATAATACCGCGCTTGGACAAACTGTAGCGATCTTCCTCAGGCAAGAACATAGTGACACCCAAGGCGCGCCCACGAGGAATAATAGACACTTTATACACAGGATCATGCTCTGGAACTAAACGACCCACAATGGCATGCCCGGCTTCATGGTATGCGGTATTAAGCTTTTCTTTTTCCGACATCACCATGGATTTGCGCTCAGCGCCCATCATGATTTTATCTTTCGCCAACTCGAACTCTTTCATGCCCACCAAGCGCTGATCAAAACGCGCGGCAAACAAAGCAGCTTCGTTAACCAGGTTAGCTAAGTCTGCACCTGAGAAGCCTGGCGTACCACGAGCAATAACCGCCGCGTCCACATCCTCATTTAGTGGCACTTTACGCATATGAACTTGCAGAATTTGCTCACGACCACGGATATCTGGCAAGCTCACCACCACTTGACGGTCAAAACGACCTGGGCGCAGCAAAGCAGGGTCCAGCACATCAGGACGGTTGGTCGCGGCAATCACGATCACACCATCGTTGTCTTCAAAACCATCCATCTCAACCAGCAGCTGGTTCAGGGTTTGTTCACGCTCATCGTTACCGCCGCCCATGCCTGCACCACGATGACGACCGACCGCATCAATTTCATCAATAAAGATAATGCAGGGTGCGTTTTTTTTCGCTTGCTCGAACATATCGCGCACTCGCGAAGCACCCACACCGACAAACATTTCCACAAAGTCTGAACCGGATATAGTAAAAAACGGCACTTTCGCTTCACCGGCGATAGCCTTAGCCAACAGGGTTTTACCGGTACCGGGTTGACCTACCATCAATACGCCGCGAGGAATTTTACCGCCCAAGCGTTGGAATCGACTTGGATCACGCAAAAACTCAACCAGTTCACCCACTTCCTCTTTAGCTTCATCACAACCGGCAACATCGGCCAGTGTAGTTTTAATCTGGTCTTCAGCCAGCAGACGCGCTTTGCTTTTACCAAAGCTCATCGGTCCGCCCTTACCGCCAGCGCCACCTTGCATTTGGCGCATAAAAAACATGATGATGGCGAAAATTATTAAAATCGGAAAGCTGGCAACCAATAGCTGCATCCAGATGCTTTGGCGTTCTGGTTGCTTACCAACAATGGTCACTTGGTTATCTATCAGGTCGCCCATCAAGCCGTTATCCTGAATGGCAGGACGCACGGTTTCGAAACTCGAACCATCAACACGACGGCCTGAGATGGTAAACCCATCGACCGTCACTTGCTGCACCTTGCCTGCATTAACCTCTTCAATGAAGGTGCTGTAATTTAGCTTGCCGGTATCTGGCGATGCGGAGAAATTATTCATCACGGTCACTAAGACAGCAGCAATCACCATCCACATCAGTAGGTTTTTGGTTAAATCATTCACTTCTATCTACCCTCTGCTGCTCAACCCGCAACACTTAAAAACTTCACTACAAAGTTACACCACTTATTTCAACTTCGCAGAATCAGTTGTAACTATACATGAAATTGCATTAATGAATTATGAAACTCAGGGACGGAAACCGCGTGCTAATAAATACTGTTCGCGGGAGCGATCTCTTGATGAAGCAGGCTTGCGCATCTGCACTTTTTCAAACTGTTGCCTCACTTCTTTTAGGTACTCATCAAAGCCTTCACCGTGGAAGACTTTAATTAAAAAATCACCACCAGGACGCAAAACCTTAATGGCTAAATCAAGTGCAAGCTCACACAGCAACATCGCCGCCGCCTGATCAGCTGTCCTTATACCACTCATATTGGGGGCCATATCGGAAATTACAAGATCCACTGGTCTATTATTTATGACAGCCATTATTTTATCGAACACCTCCTGCTCGGTAAAATCACCTTGAATAAAAGCGACATCGGCCATACCGTCCATGGGCAAAATATCGGATGCAATCATGCATCCTTTTTCACCCACGATGCGACTGGCTACCTGCGACCAGCCTCCTGGCGCACTGCCTAGGTCAACCACGGTCATACCGGAGCGCATGATGCGATCTTTTTCTTGGATTTCTAACAGCTTATAACTGGCGCGGGATCGATACCCATCTCTTTGCGCCATTTTGACGTAAGGATCATCGAAATGTTCCTTTAACCAGCGTCCGCTACTTTTCGATCGTGCCACTGCTTACCTCTTAGCACTCACTAGGGTAAAATACCCAAACTTTATTATTCATTTCGACTCAGAGGTCGCCCATTATGTCGCTCACGCAAGAGCAAAAGAAACACTTTAAATCCATTGGTCATCACCTTAAGCCCGTGGTTACTGTCGCCGAGCAAGGTTTAAAAGAAAACCTAATGGCTGAATTAGATCGCGCGCTCAACGATCATGAGCTGATTAAAATTCAACTGCGTATCGCTGAACGCGAAGACCGTCAGACCATTTTAACCGAACTGTGCCAGCAAAGTAGTTCGATCTTAGTGCAAAGCATCGGCAAGATGGCGCTTATTTACCGCAAAAACCCAAAAGCCAACCCTAAACTATCTAACCTGCTGCGCTCTTAAAAATTCCTGCAAGTCGGGCTTGCGCCCGACTGCTCAGTTTTCAAGACAGTCTTAAAGTGAACGTTCAGGCGCTTCAGGCAAGGGCTGGATGAGCAACAACAAGCCCATACTCAACAACCCACCATAAGCAAGTCTTGCCCAAGGCGCTGCCGTTAGCTGCATCGACTGCGCAACGAGCAAAAGTAGGCACAGAGCCACAGCCATCACGACTAACAGCCCACGCAGCTCAGTAATCCATTGCATTAAAGGTTTGCTACGCCACAGTGCAAGTATTTGTATGCCCAGAGCCATCAGCGTTAACACCAACAACCCCGGGCGCACCACAGCATGCACTTCACTAAGCAACAGCGGCGCCAGTCCAATTTGCTGCAAAGCTGGCATAAAAATCAGCAGATAACTGGCATGAGCGCCCACCCATAGGGTTTGCGCCAACATCCAAATCACTGCCGCGGTATGCAGCATGCGTAATTTAAATATGTTTCACCTCAAGGATTTCGTACTCAACCACCCCCGAAGGTGTTTGCACTGCAGCGATTTCACCCTCTTCCTTGCCAATCAATCCGCGCGCAATGGGTGATGTGACTGATATTTTATTTTGTTTAAAGTCAGACTCATCTTCACCAACAATCTGGTAGACCACGGTCTCATTCGTATCCAGATTGCACAGCTCTACCGTGACACCGAAAATAACTTTTCCAGTGTAAGGCAGCGCAGTAACATCAATAATCTGCGCTGCGGATAAGCGCCCTTCGATATCTTGGATGCGCGCCTCAACCATGCCTTGCTGCTCGCGGGCAGCATGGTATTCAGCATTTTCCTTTAAATCACCCAATTCACGTGCCGTAGCAATGGCATCAGTAATCTGTGGGCGCATCACGGTTTTTAAATGTTTTAGCTCCTGCTCTAGGGCTTTCGCTCCTAGAACAGTCATAGGATATTTACTCACACACTCATTCCTGCATGTAAATCTTGCAGTCGGCGCACAGTCCGCTCCGGACCGAATTTGAGCGCCTGACACACCGCCTGTCCTGCCGCCATAGTGGTGGCAATATAGACTTTGTTCTGCAAAGCGTTACGACGAATCGAGAAGGAGTCAGCAATGGACTGACGCCCCTCGGTAGTATTTATAATCAATGAAATTTCTTGGTTTTTAATCATATCCACAATATGTGGCCGGCCTTCGGTAACCTTGTTGACACGACGAACCTGTAAATTCGCCGCTTCAATTACCTTAGCCGTACCTGAGGTAGCAACCACACTAAAGCCTTGTTCTAACAGTTCTTTAGTGAGTTCGGCCACATCGGGTTTATCATCATCACTAACACTGATAAAAGCACAGCCACTGGTAGGTAAGGTCTCACTGGCACCCATCTGGGCTTTGGCAAAGGCTTCAGCAAAACTGTCGCCGACACCCATCACCTCACCGGTGGATTTCATCTCAGGCCCGAGAATAGTATCAACCCCGGGAAATTTAGCAAAGGGAAACACTGCTTCTTTCACACTAAAGAACGGCGGAATGATCTCTTGAGTGAAGCCAATTTCAGCCAATGTCTTACCCGCCATCACCCGTGCGGCTACCTTAGCCAAGGACTGACCAATGCACTTGGACACAAAAGGTACGGTACGTGAAGCGCGCGGATTGACTTCCAACACGTAGATATCTTCGCCCTGCACCGCCATTTGCACGTTCATCAACCCCAGCACGCCTAACTCAAGCGCCATACGGCTGACCTGATCACGAATTTGGTCTTGCACGGCTTGCGACAATGAATAGGCCGGTAAGGAGCAGGCGGAGTCACCCGAGTGCACGCCAGCTTGTTCGATATGCTGCATAATTGCGCCGATAACCACTTGTTTACCATCACAAATTGCATCAATGTCTACTTCAATGGCACTGTTCAGGAAGTGATCCAGCAACACCGGGCTGTCGTTAGAGACTTGCACAGCATCACGCATATAACGCTTGAGCTCTTCTTCATCATAAACAATCTCCATGGCTCGCCCGCCTAACACATAGG
>LFTS01000233.1 GCA_001513435.1 Gammaproteobacteria bacterium DTU040 | reverse complement strand
TAAAGCAGCTGCCGTTCTCAGTCCTGCACAAGGGCGTATTAAACACTATCGCTAAAGGATTAAGCGCTGATGAAAAAAGCACACAAAATACTGGGAATGACCGCCGCTGGCGCTACTTTGTTTCTAGGGGTAAGTCGGTTATGCCATGCTACCGGTACTAAATTTTACTGGTTGCTGGCGCTTGTGCTCAGTATGGCTGTGTTTTTTGCAACAGTGCTCGACGTCAAAATTGGCACGGTGGATGGGCGTGTGTATGACTCTGTGCTTAAGTATCGTTTAGCTTCTCCGGCGCCCTCTGCGGATGTGGTTATTTTAGATATTGATGAGAAAACCCTCGCTACGCTGGCGCCGATATACGGACGTTGGCCTTGGCAGCGTGAGGTTTTTGCCCAGGCAATTGCCGAGCTCGAAGCCAGCGAGGTCAAGGGGCTGATTGTTAATATCCTCTTTACCGACGCCGATCTGGGGCATGAGGACAGCGATGCCTTGCTGGGCTTTGTTACCGCGGATACGCAGGTAACTGCCTATCCAATGGTTAGATTGCCGGCTGCTAATGATGAGCAAAGCCAGCTTAAGGCAAGTGCTATTCCTGGAGTGACTTTGCGTGGAGCTGCAGATCCAGCGGTGGCTGCTTTGCTTCCGTTTCTTGCGGGTATGCAGCAGTCGATGGGGATAGCCAATCTGCAAGCTGATGATGACGGTATCGTGCGGCAAATGAGCTTGCAGCACCAAGACGGCGAATGGGAAATGCCAACCTTGGTGGGTCGTGTGTTGGCGTTGGCTGGGGTGCAGCCGCAGGTCGATACAATGCCTTATTATTTGAATTGGCGTAATAAACGCGGCGATTATCAGCGCGTGTCTTTCTCGGATTATATGCTGGCGCTCAATGGTGAGGGCGAGTTTGATACGGCTTTCTTCCAAGGTAAGTATGTTGTGCTGGGCGCTTCTGCACCGGGAATTAGCAATCTTAAACCGACCCCGATTAATCCGATTATGGATGACAACGAAATCCTTGCTACGGCACTTAATGATGCTGTGCAAGGCACCTATATCAGGCTGCTTCCCGCGTGGTTAATGGCCGTGGTGGCGATTGCCTTCCTGATCTTGCTGGCAGCTTTGTTTAGCGCAAAATACACACCTAAGAAACTGGATTTGCTGTTCACCGTGCTTGAATTGCTTGGCTTTGTGGTGCTGTTTGTTTCTGTCAGTTACAGCTCTTATTTCCCCGATATGTCGCCGATGTTGGTGGCAGGACTTGCCTATTTTGTGGTGGCGCGTCTGTATGCCAATCTGGATGCACGCGTGGTTTCTGGCGCGCCTGAGCAGTTCAAACATCTAAGCAAAAGCAATCCGCTGGCTTTCTCTGTTACCGCATTTACCCGTGATGCGCGCTGTAAAAAAGCTTGGGCAACTACACACAAAAAGCTGGAACAGGAGTTTGGGCTGGGCTTTGTGTTTTTAGTTAAAGAGCCGTTTTTGTCAGATAAAGTATTTGGTGCGCTGAATGATATTGGCTGCTTGATTGTAGTATCGCGTGATAAAACAGCAGAGACACTGGTGCAAGCCGTGCATGAGCAGCTTGAGCCAGCGCTGCTTGAGTATTTGCAGGGCGATGAGGTGTATGACATACCTCTGGCAGCGCAGGCAGACATCAAGCTGCTGCAGCGCTATATGTCAGGCAAGATAGCGCATGTGATTGGCAATGTGGATTTTCTTGTTGCGCGACCATCTTTGTAGCTTGATTCAGTTAAGCATGCTCGGCCTTACTTGCGCGCAACACGACAAATTTGGGCAGCGCGGCAATTTGCTCGACATGGCTAAACCAACGTTTAAGTTTGACGTGATAGCCTAGATGCCTGTTGCCGACCAGCCAAAGCTCACCGCCGGGACGCAAGCAGCGTGCGGCTTGTTGAAACATACGTAGCGCCAAAAAATCACCCACCACCTGTTGCTGATGGAAGGGCGGGTTGCAGAGCACCACATCCAAACTGTTGGGCACGAATGCCGCCAAACCATCACCTACGATGAACTGCGCTGGACGCTTAGCAAAAGCTGCGTGCCAGTTTTCTTGGGCGGAGCGTACCGCTGAATAAGCCTCGTCCAGCAAAATAAATTCCGCTGCAGGATTCTGTTGAGCACAAACCAACGCCAATACTCCATTGCCGCAACCCAAATCCACCACTTGTTTATGATCAAGATTTTTAGGCAGGTGAGGTAAAAAAGCACGGGTGCCAATATCCAACCCTTCACGGCTAAAAATACCTGCATGATTAACCAGTTGTAGTCCGTACTCAGGTATTGGATAGCGACTGGGGTAGGGTGATTGAGCTGTGCGTATACCGCTTGGTGTTGCCCATAACAGGCGCGCTTTCTTTTTTGCCAAACTGGCCTGTACAGGGCCTATGTGTTTTTCTATCAGTTCACCTGCTGCGCGCGGCAAGTGTTTGATCATAGCGCCGGCAACCACCAAGCTGTTGCTATCTATGTGTGGCTGTATACGGATTAATTGTTCTTCGAGTAAGGCTAAAGTTTTCGGCACGTGCAGCAGTACAGCAGCAAAGGGTCCCTGTAATTGCTCAGGCTGGCTAACAAAGTCAATACTGAGGTGTTGCAGATTATTGCGCTGCTGGTTAATACCTAAGCCTTGTGCGGCCAAGTAGGAGTCACCACAGCTAGTCACCTGATAACCCGCCGCAGCCAAGCTAAGCGCCAAAGCACCAAAGCTGTCGTTGAGCAGCAAAATGGGTGATCGCGGCGGTAAAGCACGCGCATGTAGCTCTTCTAGCAGGTATTCATCAGCCGCATTAAAGGCCTGTAAGGATGAATGGCTGTCTTTGGGTGCGCGGAGCAAATCGAGTTGCGCGTAGGGACTGGAAAAAATAGGCATACAGTTTGTCGGTTTTAATTCAGCTGAAAAAGGCGTATGAATGGTACATCAGAACTTAAGGAGATGAAGTATGAATCCCCAAGAGGAAAAATTCACCGGTGAAACAATAACTTCTATTCACCAATGGACACCTAATTTATTTAGTTTTCGCTGCACCCGTTTTGCTGGGTTTCGTTTTACCGCTGGGCAATTTGCCCGTTTAGGCGTGCGCACGAGTAAAGGCAATATTGTATGGCGCGCTTATTCCATGGTCTCCAGCCCCTTTGATGAGTTTCTGGAGTTTTATTCCATCGTTGTGCCTGACGGGGAGTTTACTTCACAACTGAGTCAGTTACAGGTGGGCGACGAGATACTCATCGAAAAACAAGCGCAGGGTTTTTTAACCTTGGACCGCTTTGTCGACGGTGAAAACCTGTGGATGCTAGCAACCGGAACCGGCTTGGCACCTTTTCTCTCCATTTTGCAGGATTTTGAGGTGTGGGAGCGCTTTGCCACTGTTGTGCTGGTGTTTAGCGTGCGCACTGAAGCGGAGCTGGCGTATCAAGAACTGTTGCAGGAATTACTCAGCCGCGAATACATCAAGCCCCATGCGCATAAGTTTAAATTTATTCCAGTAGTTACCCGCGAGGAAGTGACCGGCTGTTTAAGTCAGCGCATCACGGAGCTGATTGAAAACGGAGAGTTGGAGCGCAAGGCAGGCATACAGTTGAGTGTTGAAGATTCGCGGGTTTTGATTTGTGGCAACCCGCAAATGGTCGATGACAGCCGCAAACTGTTGAAAACCAGAGATATGCAGCTGTCACTTACGCGCCGGCCCGGTCAGGTGGCAGTGGAGAATTACTGGTAGTCAAAGGTTATCAACCAATGAGCGTCAGCGCTTTTGGAAATTCCGACCGCGGCACAAAATACCGTGCTGCTAGGAGCTGAAAGCTGAGGTGTCAACAGTTACGCCTTGTTCTTTAAAGACTTCTTTGGCGACGGTTAACGCATTTAGCACACTTGGGAAACCTGTGTAGGGAATCAGATGCATAATGCAACCAACGATTTCTTCAGGCGTTAAGCCCACCGCCAGCCCCGTTTTGATATGCATGGCAATTTGCGGTTTGCCTTGGGCAACCAGTGCGGTGATGGTGGTGAGCACTTTTTGTTTGTTATCTAAGCCAGGGCGTGAATAAATCTCGCCAAAAGCAAACTCAACGACATACTTGGTTAAATCCGGTGCTATGTCTTGAAAATCTGCGCCGATATTCATAAACCCCGTTGGGTTGCTATCAGGTGAGGCGGTTAGTTCTTGGATTTTGTTGATACCTTTTTGGTAAAGATCGCTGGCCATGGTTAGGGCTTCCTTAGTGGGTGAGTCATTTTAGATAAGCAGCACTGTGAAGGCCGCTCCACAAATACAAAGCTGAAGCGTACCTAAAATGAGGTGCTTTTGTTAGCTGCAGCGGTGTTGTCCCCGAATTTCATGTTTTGTGCTCTTGGAGGGGTTATGGAAAAACACCAAGTAATTATTTTTGATGGCGCGTGTAACCATTGCAATGGTGCAGTTAATTTTATTATCAATAGAGATGCGCAGGAGGTGTTTAAATTTTCCCCTATGCAAAGTGAAACAGCCCAACAGCTGATGACAAAACATGGCATTCAAGGGTTGAGCGAAGACAGTTTTATTTTGTTCAAAAGCGGGCAGTGTTTTGCTCGCACCAATGCCGCACTGGAAATAACCCGGCATTTGGGTGGGTTATGGTTTTTGCTCAGGGTGTTTAAAATCGTGCCATCGATTATTAGAGAATATTTTTATCGACTGCTGGCGCGCAATAGATAACTGTGCGCGCGCCTGTATCTATAATCCTTGGCTGCTAATCTATTAATGCGCTGGGCTCAGCGTCTCGAACGTCGGGTATTTCGAGCTTTTCTTTGGGCTTATAGTGGCCAATTAACTGCGTGCTATTGGAGCGAACATGACAACAAAAAATGACAGCAACAGAAAATACTCTTCCGTTTTGGTCGATGGCATTCAAAAAGCTCCGGCACGTTCCATGCTGCGTGCGGTCGGTTTTGAAGATAAAGACTTTAAACGTCCGCAGGTTGGTATTGCTTCGACTTGGAGCCAAGTGACACCCTGTAATATTCATATCAATGGTTTAGCCGATGAGGTGGCTAAGGGTGTGTATGGCGTAGATGCTAAGCCGGTGATTTTCAATACCATCACCATCTCTGACGGCATCGCCAATGGTTATCAGGGCATGAAATATTCCCTAGTGTCACGCGAGGTGATTGCCGACTCGGTGGAAACCGTTGTTGGCTGCCAAGGTTTTGATGCGTTAATTACCCTAGGGGGTTGTGATAAGAATATGCCGGGTTGCTTAATTGCTATGGCACGTTTAAATCGCCCCTCATTGTTTATCTATGGCGGCACGATTAAACCTGGTAAAAACCACACCGATATTGTGTCCGTGTTTGAGGCTGTGGGAGCTAATGCGCGTGGTGATTTAAGTGAAATAGAGGTTATTGCCATTGAAAAAAGCGCCATTCCAGGACCTGGCTCTTGTGGTGGAATGTATACAGCAAACACCATGGCGTCTGCGATTGAAGCCTTGGGCATGAGTCTGCCGGGCAGTTCTGCTCAAGAGGCGGTGTCTGCTGAAAAGCGT
>LFTS01000010.1 GCA_001513435.1 Gammaproteobacteria bacterium DTU040 | reverse complement strand
CCCTTACACCCATGACGAAATCAACGCTGCCACCATCGCGGCGGTGCGCGACAACAAGCTCAATAGTGCCTATATCCGTCCACTGGCGTTCTACGGCTCCGAAGGCATGGGCATTCGCGCAGACAATCTAAAAGTGCATGTAATTATTGCTGCATGGCATTGGGGCGCCTATATGGGCGACGAAGCGCTGAAAAGCGGTATTCGCATCCGCACCAGTTCTTTCACCCGTCACCACGTCAACATCACCATGACTCGCGCTAAATCCAGCGGTGCTTATGTCAACTCGATGCTGGCCCTGCAAGAAGCTATTTCCGGCGGTGCTGATGAAGCCCTGTTGCTGGATCCAGAAGGCTATGTGGCTGAAGGTTCAGGCGAAAATATTTTTATTGTGAAAAATGGCGTGATTTACACTCCAGAAGTTACTGCCTGCCTCAATGGTATTACCCGTAACACTATCCTGACGCTGGCCGGCGAAAGAAATATTCCAATCGTAGAAAAGCGCATTACCCGTGACGAAGTGTACATCGCTGACGAAGCCTTCTTTACCGGTACAGCGGCTGAAGTCACACCAATCCGCGAAGTTGACGGTCGTAAAATCGGCTGTGGCAGCCGCGGCCCGATCACCGAGCAGCTACAAACAGCTTACTTTGATCTGGTCACCGGCAAAACAGATGCCCACCCTGAGTGGCGCACATTGGTGAAGTAATTCAATTACTGCGTGCTATCTATCACGGATAGCACGCAGGGTTGTTAAAGACTTGAACACTTGTGCAACAAAACCAACCTTCTAACTGTTTAGGTTTCCCAAAATATCTTTTTTAGCCGCCGCTGCAGCTCGGCAACCACCTCCTGCTCGAACCATTGTTTTTTATGCAGCCAGATTTGATTGCGGGGCGAAGGATGCGGCAAAGGCAGGATGTTTTCAGGCAACTCGCGCCAATTTCTCACTCGCTCGGTCAAGGTTTTATAGCCATCCTGCAAATAATATTTTTGCGCGTATTGACCCACCAACAAAGTAAGCTGTATTTGCGGCAATTCAGCCAATATGGGTTGATGCCATTGCGGTGCGCACTCTGGACGCGGCGGCAGATCACCGCTCTTACCCTTGCCAGGATAGCAAAAGCCCATCGGCATTATGGCTACCCTGTCTGGATCGTAAAAATCCTCTTCGCTTATTTGCAGCCACTCACGCAATCGCCTACCACTGGCATCATTAAAGGGTACGCCGGTTTTATGTACGCGCAATCCGGGCGCTTGACCAATAATCAACAAGCGCGCCTGCGCACCCGCCTGTACGACCGGCCTTGGTTCTAAAAGCAGATACTTAGCGCATAGTTGGCAGCTGCGTATTTCTTGCAATAAAGGGATTAGTTTAACCACGGCTTGCCACCTCTTACTGATTTACGCCTAATCTAAGACTCCGCTAGCTTCTTAAGTGTACGCTTGACGATCAGCACGTCCTTGTAGGCCTCCACTATGCAACAAGAGGATTTTTTGTGACGCTGAAGCTGAGCGGCTGAGCTGATACTGTTCGAAGGCGTGCACAAGTTTAGCGGTATACACAGGGTCGAGCGGCAAACCCAGCTGGTCATAACGCTTTATTAAAGCGATTAATTCAGGCGTTTGTTTAGCAAAACCACCCAGCGCCCCATCCAGTACCCGCACTTTATCTGCACGTGCGGCTGTTGCTTTCCAGTGCTGCGCCAAGGCGCCCTGATCAGCCACCACATTAACCACAACCAGATTAGTTGTTGCGCGCAACTGCTGCAAACCTTGCTCAACACCCTGAGCCGTAGCACCACTACCAGCCGCCAGCCACAGTTGATCATAATGCTGGGCAAAATCAGCCACTGAACGACAACCAAGCTCGCCTTCAACGCCTGCACCGCCCTCTGGAATGACCAATGCTTGATGTTGCTCAGCAAGCTGCTGTTGAAAAATCAGATCATAGCGCGCCGCATAAGCGCGTCGATCTAAAAACTGCAGCTGTGCACCCCAATTACGGCACTCTTGCAGGGTTGGCGTCAATTCAGCCGTGGCATAGCCACGCACCATGCACAGCAAAGGAATATCGAGTACATACGCAAACGCTGCGGTGGCATGCAAATGATTCGAGTACGGGCCGCCAAAGGTGATGATTTTTTGATACTGACCTTTGGTATAGCGTTGCCACCAACCGGCCAATTTTAATGCTTTATTGCCTGATAACAGCGGATGCACTAAGTCGGTGCGTAACACATCAACACCGCACATACCCGGCATGGTCTGGCAGTAGTTGCGCCACGGCAAACGCTGGTGCAATAAATCGGTCAGTAGTTGTTGTATTTGCGTTGCGACTACGCCCGTCACTTAGCACCGTTAAGCTTGCGATAGTAACTGTCCAGCAACTCGGCCATGCCTGTGCGCCAAGCTCTTGGCTTGATCCCGAAAGTGTGGGTGATTTTCTTGCAATCGAGCACGCCATGCTGGGGTTCTATGGCAGCGTCTTCAAAGTGTGCATGTGGCCGCGGGATCACTTCTTGATTAATGCTGGAGTCCCAGGCCTTCGCTTCGTACAAAATAGCTTCTGCCACGGCTAAGGTTGTCGCTGCTTCTTGCCCGCCATACTGATAAGTGCCCCACAGCGGCGCAGTGCAGTCCAGCTGCTTGAGAATCGCAATTATAACCCGTGCTGCATCTTCAACAGGGGTAGGATTGCCACGTCTATCATCAGCCATTTCCATAGCGCCACCCGCTTGTGCACGTTGTAAAACCCGCCCAAGCATACCCTCAAGGCTGTCGTCCAACAGCCAGCCAAAACGCAAAATTATATGCTTGGAACAAATCGCTCGTACGCTTTGCTCCATACGCAAAAGCGCCTGCCCCCGTGGGCTCAACGGGTTACATTCATGCTGCTCGTTATAAGCTGTGGCACGATAGCCATCAAAAACTCTGTAGCTGGAGGGCTGTAGCAAAACACACTGGTAATGCTTACACAGTTGCGCCAAGCGCTGGACAGCTTGCTCTTGCGGCGCAAACTTATCTGAAACAACACGACCTAATTGAAACCAATCAAAATAATACGCTAGGTTAATAACCACATCTGGACGTACATCATCGATTAACTCTGTGAGACTGGCAGGTGTCCACACGCCCTGCTCTGGCCGTGGCGCTAGAAAAGAAATATCGCACTCAGCGCCATGGCGTATTAGCGCCTGCCCTAATGCATTGCCTGCACCCAATAAAACCAGTCTTAAACGCATGCCAGCCTCTTATTATGCCGCTATTTTATAAGCTTTTACCTACACAGGGCTGCATCAATGGCGCCCTGTGTGCTTTACCTGCCAACTGCTATTACGGATTAGAAAGGAATGTCGTTATCAAAAGACTCGCCGAAGCTATCTGCCGACGGCTGTGGCGGGGTCGCAACAGGTGCTTGGCGCGGCTGTTGCGCTTGCGACGGCTGCTGTTGCTGATACGACTGCTGCTGCGGGGCTTGCTGCTGTTGACGAGGGGCTTGGCTTGCGCTCATATCATCGCTACCGCCACGACCGTCTAGCATCTGCATTTGCCCATTGATGTCTACCACTACTTCTGTGGTGTAACGCTTAATGCCGTCTTTTTCCCACTCACGGGTTTGCAGGCGACCTTCTACATAGATTTTTGAGCCTTTACGCAAATATTGACCCACAATCTCTGCCAATCTGCCGAAAAACACCACACGGTGCCACTCGGTACGCTCTTGCTGCTGACCAGTTTCGCGGTCTTTCCAGCTGTCGGAAGTAGCCAGGGTGATGTTGGATACCGCATTACCGTTAGGCAAGTAGCGTGTATCCGGATCAGCGCCTAGATTACCGATTAAGATTACTTTATTGACTCCACGTGCCATCTTACTTCTCCTAATTATCTATCGCGCCCAATAATAGAAGCTAAAAGCTGTTCCAGCTGGGCTCGTTCTATACGTTTATTGTCAAATTTTACATAGACTGCAGCTTCCTCTGCCACATACAGCGCATCCATTACGCCAGACTGCGCGCGCAGTTGCTTTAACCAATCATCAGTCAAAGCCGGCGCTTGCTCTACCTCTAAACGCGTACTTGTGACATAAGGTGGCTCTTGCATATTAACAGCAAATGCTAGCCAAAGTGCAGCCAAAACCGCACATCCAGCAAAAACCGCATTGGTGCCCGCCAGCTGAAATAACCAGCCTCCAAAAATTCCGCCCACTGCCGCACCCAAGAACTGACTAGTGGAATAAACCCCCATAGCCGTACCTTTAGAGCCGGCTGGCGAAATTTTGCTGATCAACGAAGGCAGCGTAGCCTCCAGCAGATTAAAGGCTGCAAAGAAAACCACCGCACCCACCACCAGCAGCGCAAGACTGGTACCCAACCACAGGAAAAATAACTGGCTAAACAAAACCACGGCAATAGCGCCAACAAACACTTTCTTTATTTGGCGTTTTTTCTCGCTGTAAATAATAAAGGGCAGCATCGCGAAAAAACCGACGCCCATTGCTATTAGATACACCCACCAGTGTTCGTCACGCGCCAGTCCGCCCTGTTCGATGAGTGCTAGCGGCAGAGCCATAAAGCTTGCCATCAACAAGGCATGTAAAACAAAGATACCCACATCTAGGCGCAATAACTGGCCATGGCCAAGCACCTTTAAAAACGAATCAGGATTAACACCTGAATCCAAATGCTTAACTTGATGGCCTGGCTTAGGCACCCAAACCGTCATAATCAGCATGCCCGCTAACGCCATTAATGCCGTGAACCAAAACAGCCCCGACAAACCAAAGTAGCGGGTTACCAGCGGTCCTAACACCATGGCGACAACGAAAGACAGGCCAATACTCATGCCTATTGCCGCCATCACCTTAGTACGGTTTTGCTCACGGGTTAAATCCGATAACAGCGCCATCACGGCGGCAGAAATAGCGCCAGCGCCCTGTAAAACCCGTCCAACAATAATCATTTCAATGGAACTGGCCATAGCAGCAACCGCGCTGCCAGCGGCAAAAATCAACAGTCCTGCATAGATAACCGGCATCCGCCCAATACGGTCTGAGAGCATACCAAAGGGTATTTGCAGTACGGCTTGAGTTAAACCGTAAGCACCAATCGCTAAACCAATCAGCAAGGGCGTGGCACCTTCTAATTCCTGACCATAGGTAGCCAAAACGGGCAACACCATAAACATGCCTAACATGCGGAAAGCGAATACCAACGATAACCCGCTCATTGCGCGGCGTTCGTTTGTATTCATTGCATCACTTACCTGCTTAGCCATTTAGCCCCCTCGATTTTCAAGCGGCTAAGTTTAACAGGCTATCGTGGGAATGCTAAGAAACCTGTCTAAAAATGCCTGTGCATGCTTTCAGCGCTTCCTTAACTCAGCACGTGCTTACTCTTTCCCGTATAATGCTCTGTTTCTTTGCCACCAGAGGCATGCAGTGGATAACATCATTGTTCGGGGCGCACGTACCCACAATTTAAAAAACATCGACATCACTTTACCGCGCAACAAGCTGATCGTGATTACCGGCTTATCCGGCTCGGGCAAGTCATCGTTGGCGTTTGATACCCTCTATGCGGAAGGACAGCGCCGTTACGTTGAATCGCTTTCAGCCTATGCACGACAGTTTTTATCGATGATGGAAAAACCCGACGTGGACACCATCGAAGGGCTATCGCCGGCGATTTCCATTGAACAAAAATCCACTTCACATAACCCACGTTCAACCGTGGGCACCATTACCGAAATTTACGACTACCTGCGCCTGCTCTATGCCCGCGCGGGAATTCCGCACTGCCCAACGCACAATGCACCGTTAGAGGCGCAAACTATCAGTCAGATGGTTGACTTAGCCATGGCGCTACCTGCCGAACACCGCTACATGCTGCTGGCGCCGGTGATTCGTGAGCGTAAAGGTGAGCATTTAGCGGTGCTTGATGAGTTGCGCGCTAAGGGCTTTATCCGCGTACGCATCAACGGCAAAGTCTATGAAATGGATGATTTGCCCAAGCTAGACAAACAAAAACGTCACAGCATTGACGTGGTGGTTGATCGTTTTAAGATTCGTGACGATTTAGCCCAGCGTTTGGCAGAATCCTTTGAAACCGCTCTGCAACTGGCCGACGGTATTGCCACTATAACCAGCATGGATGAAGGCGTGGATATTAACAGCGTCTTTTCCGCACGCTTTGCCTGCCCCCACTGCGGTCATTCGGTCAGTGAATTAGAACCCAAGCTGTTTTCTTTTAACAACCCAGCAGGTGCCTGTCCAACCTGTGATGGTTTAGGACTGAAACAGTTTTTTGATAGCCGTCGTTTGGTCAATCCAGAGCTAACCCTCGCTGAAGGGGCTATGCGCGGCTGGGATAGACGTAACGCCTATTATTTTCAGATGCTCATGTCTCTGTCTGATCACTATGGCTTTGATCTGGAAACACCCTTCGGGCAACTGGATACTGAGCATCAGCAACTCCTATTAAACGGCAGCGGTTTTGAAGAAATCGCGTTTAAATACCTCAATGATCGCGGCGATATTGTGCAGCGCAAACACCCCTTTGAAGGTGTAGTGCCCAATCTTGAGCGCCGCTACCGCGACACCGAATCTAACAGCGTGCGTGAAGAGCTGGGCAAATACCTCAGCACCCAAGCCTGTCCAGATTGCCAAGGTTCACGCCTGTGCAGCTCGGCGCGTCATGTTTGGGTGGGCGATAAAACACTTCCCGAAATCACCCGCATGCCGGTGGGTGATGCTCATGCCTATTATCATCAGTTAACCTTGCTCGGTCGCCGTGGCGAGATTGCCGATAAAATTCTTAAGGAAATCTGTGCTCGACTGCAGTTTCTCGTGAACGTTGGGCTGGATTATCTAACCCTTGATCGCAGCGCTGACACCCTATCTGGCGGTGAAGCACAGCGTATTCGGCTGGCCAGTCAAATCGGTGCAGGACTGGTTGGAGTGCTCTACATTCTGGACGAGCCGTCCATCGGTCTACATCAGCGCGACAACGAGCGCCTGCTCGCCACCCTGACCCACCTACGCGATATTGGTAATACCGTGATTGTGGTTGAGCACGATGAAGATGCTATCCGCTTGGCCGACTATACCGTCGATATTGGCCCGGGCGCTGGCGTGCATGGCGGTGAAATCGTCGCCCAAGGCACACCGCAACAACTGATGGATAACCCCGACTCTTTAACCGGCCACTACCTGTCTGGCAAGAAAAAAATCACCTACCCAGAGCAACGCACCCCCGTCGACCCCAGCAAGATGCTACGACTCATTGGCGCCAAAGGGCACAACCTGCAAAACGTTAATTTAGAAATCCCCATTGGTTTGCTTACCTGTATTACTGGGGTGTCTGGCTCAGGTAAATCCACGCTGATTAACGGCACGCTCTACCCGCTTGCCGCTACGGCGTTAAATGGTGCAACCACACTGGAAGTAGCAGCCTACGAGCGCATTGAAGGCTTAGAACTGCTCGATAAAGTGGTCGACATTGATCAAAGCCCCATTGGCCGCACCCCGCGCTCTAACCCAGCCACCTACACCGGCATCTTCACCCCAATTCGCGAGCTTTTTGCTGGCGTACCTGAAGCTCGCGCACGCGGTTACACCCCGGGGCGGTTTTCGTTTAACGTCAAGGGCGGGCGCTGCGAAGCCTGTCAGGGCGATGGCGTGATTAAAGTAGAAATGCACTTTTTGCCCGACATCTATGTGCCCTGCGATATCTGTAAAGGCAAACGCTATAACCGCGAAACCTTGGATATTCGCTACAAAGGCAAATCCATTGATGAGGTGCTGCAACTAACCGTGGAAGACGCACGAGAGTTTTTCGATGCCATTCCCGCCTTAGCACGGCGCATGCAAACCCTGATTGATGTAGGGCTGTCCTATATTCGTCTCGGCCAAAGCGCTACCACGCTGTCAGGCGGTGAAGCGCAACGAGTGAAATTGTCACGTGAGCTGTCCAAGCGCGACACCGGGCAAACGCTGTACATTCTTGATGAACCCACCACCGGCCTGCACTTTGCCGACATTCAGCAACTGCTCGATGTGCTGCATCGCCTGCGCGACCGTGGCAATACCGTGGTGGTGATCGAGCATAATCTGGATGTGATTAAAACCGCCGACTGGATTGTTGATCTCGGTCCTGAGGGCGGCTTCCGTGGCGGACAAATCATCGCTACTGGCACACCAGAGCAGATAACCCAACAAAGCCTGTCCCATACAGGACGCTTCCTTAAAGAAACCCTGCAGCGCTAACTACTGTTAGCCCTCTTTCAGCCCACTAAAAAGCCCGACGCAATGCATCGGGCTTTTTGTTGTCGCTAGGTTATTGCTACTGGGTTAAACCCATCGCCTTAGCAACCCCTTCACCATAGGCTGGGTCTGCTTTGCTGCAGTGTTCAATATGGCGGCGTTTAATCTCTTCCGGCACGCCATTCATATTACGCGCAGTATTTTCAAACAATACCTGCTGTTCTGCTGGGCTTAACAAGCGAAATAAGTTACCCGGCTGGGTGAAATAATCTGGTTCAGTTTCCCAGTAATCAAAACGATCTGCCATACCTTCAAGCGCAAGCGGCGGCTCTGAAAAATCAGGTTGTTCTTGCCATTCTTGTTGACTGTTAGGCTCGTAATGCAAGCGACTGCCCTGGTTACCATCCACACGCATTGCGCCATCGCGGTGAAAGCTATGCATTGGGCAGCGCGGTGTATTCACTGGTATCTGGTAGTGGTTCACACCTAAGCGGTAGCGCTGTGCATCACCATAAGAGAACAAACGACCTTGCAACATGCGATCAGGTGAAAAGCCAATGCCCGGTACGATATGCGCCGGGTTAAATGCCGCTTGCTCTACATCAGCAAAGTAGTTTTCAGGGTTTTTATTTAGCTCAAAATACCCTACTTCTATAAGTGGATAATCGCCCTTAGGCCAAACCTTGGTTAAATCAAAGGGGTGGTAAGGCACTTTACCTGCATCGGCTTCAGGCATAATTTGTACATACATAGTCCAGCGTGGAAATTCCTTGCGCTCAATCGCTTCATATAAATCACGCTGCGAGCTTTCGCGGTCTTTACCTACTAACTCAGCGGCTTCTTGATCGGTCAGGTTTTTAATGCCCTGCTGGGTTTTGAAATGGAACTTCACCCAAAAGCGTTCGTTATCTGCATTAATAAAGCTAAAAGTGTGGGAACCAAAGCCGTGCATATGGCGATAGGACGCAGGAATACCACGATCACTCATTAAAATAGTGACTTGGTGCAAAGCTTCAGGCAAGCCTGTCCAGAAATCCCAGTTGTTAGTGGGGCTACGCATATTAGTGCGCGGGTCACGTTTAACCGCATGGTTAAGGTCGGGAAACTTCAAAGGATCACGAAAGAAGAAAACCGGCGTATTGTTACCGACTAAATCCCAATTACCTTGCTCGGTATAAAAGCGCATCGCAAAACCACGGATATCGCGTTCGGCATCGGCAGCGCCACGCTCACCAGCAACGGTAGAAAAGCGTACAAACATTTCCGTTTGTTTGCCCACTTCTTCAAAAAGTTTAGCCTTGGTGTATTGGGTAATGTCGTGGGTAACGGTAAAACTGCCGAAAGCCCCTGAGCCTTTGGCATGCATACGCCGCTCGGGTATTACTTCTCGATCAAAATGGGCTAGCTTTTCTAAAAACCAAACGTCTTGCAGGAGCATAGGGCCACGTGCACCTGCGGTTAAACTGTCTTGGTTGTTAGCGATCGGGCAGCCTGAAACGGATGTTAATTTGGGTTTGCTATTCATGTCTTATTACCTCGCACGATATAAATTAGGTACTGCACACTGACTATAAGCCTCTGCATAAAAATAGGATAGTAATTATTAATTACCACCCCAATAGCCAGTAGCTATCACTTTGCGGAAACTTATTACTCTTAGCACAGCAACACCTTGCCCACCCAACCAACCCGACTTGCGACAGTAAAACTCTTGTTTGGCGCACTAATGCACAGTTCAACTTGGTTTGCTCTTGCCATTCGAACCCGCACAGGTGACACTTTTACCCATGCATAAAAAAAGCACTTCTAAGCCTAGTCAAGCTAACTTTTTCCTGCCGGAGCTCTGCCAAGCAGAAGCCTTGCTTGGCTTGGTGTTGCTCGCCGAGCTTTTAGTGTTAGTACTCGTACTAGCTGAGCCCATCAACCAGGGTTTTGACTGGTCACGCTTGGCGCTAACCTCATTGTTTGTGCAATGGGTGGTTTTGCTCACTGCAGCAATCCTGTGTTTTCTGCGTCCTTGGTTAGCGCACCTTAAGATCGTCACCGCCAGCTTGATCACCTGCATTGTTGTTTTGTTACTAACTTTTTTATGCAGCTGGGCCACCCAGTATTTCAACGCCGAATATCTGGGTATTTATTTACGCGCAGAGAGCTTGGGCGTTTTCTATCTGCGCAACTCACTGATTAGCTTGATCATGTCGGCCATTGTGTTACGTTTCTTTTATTTACAAAGCGAGTCCAAGCGCCAGCAACAAGCACAGCTGCAAGCGCGCTTGGAGGCCTTACAAGCGCGAATTCAGCCACACTTTTTATTTAACACCCTCAATAGCATCGCCAGTTTGGTTGCCATAGATGCCGAAAAAGCGGAGCTGGCTATTTTAGACCTGTCCGATCTACTTCGCGCATCACTGGCCAACCACAACGGACTCTCCACTTGGCAGCAAGAAGTCAACCTAGGGCAACAGTATTTATCCATTGAAAACCACCGCTTTGGCGAACGCATGCAACTGGATTGGCAGATAGAAAACGTACCACCTCAGTTGCCTATCCCTCATTTAACCCTACAACCCTTGCTGGAAAACGCCGTCTTGCACGGCATTCAGCCCAGCGTTGCGGGTGGCACTATTAGCGTTCAGGCTAGTTACCAACACAACAGCCTCCAACTAAAAGTCAGCAACCCCATCCCCGAGCAAGTCAGCCCACACAAAGGCATGCGTTTAGCATTGGACAACATTCAAGCCCGCCTAGTGAGCCACTTTGGCCCTACCGCCAAACTAATTACTACACGCCAGGGCGCTGTATTTATTGCCCATATCAGCTACCCTTGCAAACTCACTCCAACAGAAGCAGATCAAGACCATGGAAATCTTAATCGCTGATGATGAACCTCTAGCACGCGAGCGCTTAGCGCGCCTGATTGAAAACTTGCCCAACTGCCAGCTATTAGCGCAGCAAGCCAGCAATGGTCAGCAGGCCCTCGACCTATGCGAGCAACTTAAGCCCGATATCCTGCTGTTAGATATTCACATGCCCATATTGGATGGTTTGCAAGTCGCAGCAAAACTTTCTAAGCAAGCCGATGCACCCGCTATTATTTTCTGTACCGCCCATGATGAATTTGCTTTAGAGGCTTTTCAGGTGAATGCCATCGGTTATTTGGTTAAACCGATACGCTTAGAGCCTTTAGCACAAGCACTGCGTCAAGCAGCGCGCCTCAGCCAGGGACAGATAGCGGCTATTTCTGATGATATTGAAGGCGGTAATATCCGCAGTCATATTAGCGCCAAAACCCACAAAGGAATCGAGCTGATTGCGCTGCCGGATATTTATTATTTCTTTGCCGATCAGAAGTATGTCACCATTCACCACCGCACCGGAGAAACCTTGATTGATGAGTCACTTAAGTCGCTGGAACATGAGTTTGGTCATTGTTTCGCCCGCATCCATCGCAGTACTCTGGTGAACATTCATTATATTGAACGCTTGCTACGTACCGATGAGGGGCACTACGAGTTATACCTAAAAACTATCGAGCACCCCCTAAGCGTCAGCCGTCGCCATGTCAGCTCAGTAAGAGCACTCATGGAAAAGCTGTAGCCCGGCACACATATAGCACTCGCTTAGTCAGGCTGCTATCATCTGTGCAACTTTGCTAGGCAAGCACTAGCCATCAAATCATTCTAAATAAAGTAGATTCCACTATGTCCACCCGTCATATCCGTATTGCCACTCGCAAAAGTGCTTTAGCTTTATGGCAAGCTGAACACGTTAAAGCCCGTCTTGAACAAGCACACCCCGGCCTAAAAGTCAGTCTAGTCCCCATGGTGAGTCGCGGTGACCAACTGCTCGACTCGCCGCTGGCCAAAATTGGCGGCAAAGGCCTGTTCGTTAAAGAGCTAGAAACCGCACTGCTGAATGACGAAGCTGACATTGCCGTGCATTCCATGAAAGATGTACCTATGGAGTTCCCGGAGGGCTTGGGGCTGTACTGCATCTGTGAGCGTGAAGACCCACGCGACGCCTTTGTTTCCAATAATTACGCCAATCTCGACGAGCTGCCCCATGGTAGCGTGGTTGGTACATCCAGCTTAAGACGCCAAGCACAGCTACTGAATTTGCGCCCAGACCTAGAAATCCGCTTTTTACGCGGCAACGTAAACACACGCCTAGCTAAGCTGGACGCAGGCGATTACGACGCTATTATTTTAGCGGCTGCCGGTTTAATGCGTTTAGGTTTTCACGACCGCATCCGCTACAGCTTAAGCGATACAGAATGCCTGCCAGCAGGTGGTCAAGGCGCGGTCGGTATTGAGTGCCGCACCAACGATACCGAGCTACACCAACTGCTACAGCCTCTACACGAACAAAACAGCGCTGATCGCATCGTTGCTGAGCGCGCACTAAATCGTCACCTCAATGGCGGCTGCCAAGTACCTATCGCCTGCTACGCTGTGCTAGAAGGCGACCAGCTCTGGTTGCGCGGCTTGGTGGGTCAGCCTGACGGCACCGTCATACTTAGAGCCGAAGCCCGCGCACCGCGTGCGGATGCTGAAGCTCTTGGAATTTCCGTAGCCAAAGATCTGCTT
>LFTS01000014.1 GCA_001513435.1 Gammaproteobacteria bacterium DTU040 | reverse complement strand
TAAATCGCAGTTGCTTTAGCATCTCCCTCACCGCGAATTTCTTCCGCTTCACGATAGGCTTCGGCAAGCAACACGCGACGTTGACGATCAGCATCAGCGCGAATACCTTCGGCCAATTCTTTACCCTTAGCACGGTGCTCACGGGCTTCACGCGCACGCTCAGAAATCATCCGTTCAAACACACTACGGTTAACTTCACGGGGTAAGTCAATGGACTTGACCCGCACATCAATCACTTCAATACCTAGTTCTTTTTTCGCCAACGCATTTAGGCTTTTGGTGATATTAGCCATCAACTCATCACGCTGACCACTGACCACCTCATGTAGGGTGCGCTTACCAAATTGGTCACGCAAACCCGCTTCCAGACGACGTGCCAAACGCTCATCGGCTACCTGCTTAATGCCTGAAGTTGCTGTGTAGTACTGGTTCGCATTGGCAATACGCCATTTAGCAAACGCATCCACCATCACCGCTTTTTTCTCTAGCGTCAAAAAGCGTTGGGTCGGTGCATCCAAGGTTAACAAGCGGCCATCAAACTTGCGCACTTGGTTAACATAAGGGATTTTCACATGCAAGCCCGGCGGTACATCAGCTTGCGCAACCTTACCGAACTGCAGTAACACTGCACGCTCTGTTTGCAACACAATATAAAAACTATTCCATGCAACTAAACCCAGAACCGCAACAGCGATCAGGACAAATATCGATTTATTGCTCATTTAACGACTCCCCCGTGAACGTAAACTACGCGATATAGCATCATTACTCGCCGGAGTATTGAGTGTCGACGAGTCAACGGGCTCATTGCTGATACGCGCTGCAGGAGCAGACTGACCTTGCTGTAACATCTTATCTAAAGGTAGATACAGCAAACTATTTTGTCCTTTATCACCGGTTAATAACACCTTACTAGAACGACTATACATCTCTTCCATGGTGTCCAAATACAAACGCTTGCGCGTTACTTCAGGAGCTTTGTGGTACTCAGTCACGAGCTTGGTAAAACGCTCAGACTCACCCTCAGCACGAGCTATTACTTCTTCACGATAACCATTAGCTTCTTCAAGGATTCGCTGCGCTAAACCGCGCGCTTCTGGCACGACACCGTTGGCATAGGTTTCAGCGTCGTTTTTCTCGCGCTGCTCATCTTCACGCGCTCGAATCACGTCATCAAAGGCTTCCTGAACTTCTTTAGGTGCCTGTGCGTTCTGTACGTTAACCCCCGTCACCACGATACCGGTACGGTACATATCAATGAAACGCTGCAAACGCTCACGCACATCAACGGCTAAAACCTCACGCCCTTCAGTCAGCACCTGATCCATTGATGTTGAACCCACTACGTGACGCAAGGCACTTTCAGTGGCTTGCTGCAGGCTTATTTCTGGGCCATCTACGTTCAATACAAAGTCTTCTAGGTTGCTAATTTTATACTGTACGGTCAGTGGTACTTCGATGATGTTTTCATCTTCCGTCAACATCGGACCTTGACGCGTGTATGCACGCTCACGGGTCACGTTGTGCTGGAATTTTTGCTCAATCGGCGGGAAATAAATATTCAAGCCTGGGCCAACCGTTTCATGGTATTTACCCAAACGTAAAATCACCGCACGCTCTTGCTCATCCACCTTATAGACAGCAGTGGATAGCCAAAAGCCAACCAATACCACCAGTGCAATCAGTACGATTGCAACACCGCCACCAGAGCCTTGACCGCCAGGTTTCTTTTTACCGCCAAAAATTGAATTAAGCTTATCTTGTAGCTTGCGCAACGCTTCATCGAGGTCTGGCGGCCCTTGACGACCACCGCCTTTTTTGTTGCCACCACCCCAAGGGTCCTGATTATTCGAGTTTCCACCCGGCTCATTCCAAGCCATAGCGTTCTCCATCTAAAACAAAATTAAAAAGCTGCCCAAGAGCAGCCATGCAAGTTAGAAATTTCTATCATTGTAAAGCAACTCGTTGTTTACGTCATGGGGGCAGTGCACTCCATTAAACAAACTGGCTTTACTGCTGCACATAACGCTGTACAAATTCTTCGTAATCTACGCCTTCATCACTTAAGGCGCGCTTAAGATCAATCAAAGGAATGCGCACACTTAAACAACTTTCACCCTGTTCGGTATGACTTTCTTGCTGCACAGCACTTAAAGCAAAAAAACGTGCCCGCAGTCGCGCTAAGTCATGCGGCAACTGCACCTGCGCAACAAACAGATCCTCAGCCAGCAACTCACTTACTGCCTGTAGCAGTAACTCAATGCCCTGCCCTGTTTGCGCGGACAACCACACCCTGTGCGGTTTACCCTGCTCATTGCGTTGTATGTGCGGCTTTACTGACTCTAGCAAATCAACTTTGTTGTAGACCTCAAGCACAGGGACTTGTTCTGCACCTATTTCTTTGAGGACCTGATTGACCTGCTTTATTTGCTCATCACGCTCAACCGCTTGCGCATCAACTAGGTGCAACAATAAGTCTGCGCTAGCTGACTCCTCAAGCGTGGCACGAAAAGCTTCAACCAGTTTATGCGGCAAATGACGAATGAAACCAACGGTATCCACCAAGGTAATGGGGCCAATATCAGGCACCTGTATTTTGCGTACCGTCGGATCCAGCGTGGCAAATAACTTATCCGCTGCATAGACAGTGGCTGAAGTCATCGCATTAAACAGCGTGGATTTACCGGCGTTGGTGTAACCCACCAAAGATACCGCTGGGATTTCCGCACGTTTTCTACTGCGCCGCGCCAACTCACGTTGGTTGCGTACTTTTTCAAGACGCGCTTTGATTTGTCGCATGCGAACGCGCAGCAAACGGCGATCTGTTTCCAGCTGAGTTTCGCCCGGACCTCGCAGACCAATACCACCCTGCTGACGGCTCAAATCCGTACGACTGCGCACCAGTCGCGTACTGATATGCTCTAACTGCGCCAGCTCAACTTGCAGCTTACCCTCATAGGTTTGCGCTCGCTGAGCAAAAATATCCAAAATTAAACCAACCCGATCAACCACACGACAATCTAAAGCGCGCTCTAAATTGCGCTCCTGACTGGGCGTTAAGCTCAGATTAAATATAACTAAATCGGCTTGCTGTTCAGCAACAAGTTCACGCAGCTCTTGCGCCTTACCCGAACCAATAAGATAGCGTGCTGTGGGTTGAGTTCTGCCAATCGAAACAAAGCTTACAATCTCAGCGCCAGCCGAGAATGCAAGCTCTTTAAACTCTTCCGGTTCTTCGCGCTCTGTTAAGTTAAAACTATCTAGGTGCACCAAAACAGTACGATCAGCTCCCTTTAACTGAACATCGCTCAATGACGCACCTGCTTACTCATCCTGGGCATTCTCTTCATCAGCACTCAGAAGACGCACTGGACGACTAGGTACAACTGTAGAAATGGCATGCTTATAGACCATTTGGCTGACGGTGTTTTTCAGCAAAATCACAAACTGATCAAAGGATTCGATCTGACCTTGCAACTTAATACCGTTCACCAAATAAATGGAAACAGGGACGTGTTCCTTACGTAATAGGTTTAAGTAAGGGTCTTGTAGTGTGTGCCCTTTTGACATGGCGCAATCTCCTATAGAGGATAAATTTTAAAGCCAAGCATAAATCTGGCTAATTGTTGTATTACTTACTGCAATATGGAGCTTTGTTTAAGGGTTTTCAAGGTCACGGCTAACTTATTGTCATCTAGGCTATCCAGCCAAGTTAACTCCTGCCAGCTACGCAACCAAGTAAACTGTCGTTTGGCCAACTGCCGAGTCGCTGCAATGCCTTTGGCCAGCATCTCATCGTATGCATATTGACCCAGCAAATAATCCCAAACTTGTCGATAGCCTACCGAACGCATGGATGGCAGCTCGGCATGCAAGTCGTCACGCTGCTGTAAAGCTCTGACCTCATCAATAAAGCCTTGTTCCACCATCTGCTGAAAGCGCTGCTCGATGCGTTGATGTAAAACTGAGCGTTGCTGCGGCGCAATGGCAAAAACCGCGACATTGTAGGGCAACTGCGCCCTGTGTTGTTGATTGTTTTTTTGCCGCAAGCGGTGTTCAGTCATTGTTACCCCGCTGACCAACCACACCTCTAAAGCACGCATAATGCGCTGGCTGTCATTGGGGTGAATGCGCGCTGCTGATTCGGGATCAACCTGCTGCAGTTGTTCGTGCAGCACATCCAACCCCTGCTCCGTTGCGCGCACATCCAGTGCAGCACGCACCTGCGCATCAGCTGGTGGCATGGTCGCCAAGCCCTCTAGCAGAGCCTTGTAATACAGCATGGTGCCGCCAACTAACACCGGTACTCGTGCTTTAGCCGCGGCTTGCGCCATCAAAGCTAACGCATCTTCACGAAACTGTGCCGCAGAATAACTTTCAACAGGATCAATAATATCGACCAGATGATGTGGAAAAGCAGCCAACACCTCGGCGCTCGGTTTGGCGGTGCCTATATCCATGCCACGATAAATCAGTGCCGAATCGACACTGATTAACTCGCAAGGAAAACGCTGTGCCAATTCAATGGCTAGATCCGTTTTACCTGAAGCCGTCGGCCCCATGATAAAAATAGCGCCGGGTAACTGCTGTGTATTCATAGCCTGGCTTATTGGTTCGCCATAAACTGCAGCAGCCCTTTATCCTTGAACACCCGCTCCAAGGCATCACTCATCACCCAGCTAATCAAGCGGTTATTGGCTGAATCAGTTGGCGGTTTCACAAAGCCTTTATCTAAGTTGGCGGTATATCGACCACGATAAACCTGACCTTCTTTATGTACCTCGACCGCAAACACTGCCGTTAACTGCACCTTGCTCGCCACCGTGCGGTCTTCGACTACGCTGTATTTCAAATCGGCAATACTCAGTCTAAGTTGGCTACCTGCTTGGCCTTGCGGCACGGGAATAAAGCCGCGCATCCGCAACGCCGCTTCAGCTTCGGCTTGCAAACGCGGAAAAGTGGTTCTGCCTTCAACGGTAAGTGTATTGGACTCAGCATATAAGCCGCCTCGGTGACCTATCACCGAAGTAGTGCGCTGATCATCAACCGCCACTGATACCGTCTGTCCGCTGGCTACGCGCTCTAATTGCCCCGCGATGCGTGGCTCGGGGTAAAGCTGCTGCGGACTTAAACCACAACCACTGAGCCCCAGCATAAACAGACCCACAACAGCTATAGGTACTAATAGTTTTTTCACTTATTTAAGCTCCATTAAATCCCAGTAAAAATATGTCTAAATATGGCATACAGCCTTTAAAAAGACTATGCGCAAGATGCTTATTTAGCATCCCTTCGCGCCACAAACAGTGCTAAGTCAGAGTGCTGTTGTTAGGTAAAGTTTCCCCCAGCAACCGCTGCTTACGCTGTTTGGATAAAGGCGTACGCGCCGCCAAATAATGCTGATTAAAGCGTACAAACCACTCAGTTAAAGCATCAGCGGCCTGTCCGTCTTCTGCCAACTGCAAACAGAGCGCTGCCACCTCTGCAGTAGACAGATGCTCTATGTTAACGGAACGGCGTAAATGATAGCGCGAAACCTGTTCCGGTCTCAGGCTTAAAATGGGCAGATGCTGTAAATAAGCGGATTTACGAAACATTTTTCGCGCCTGCTGCCACGTTCCATCTAACACAATAAACAGAGGGCGTTTTTGTACTGCATCTTGCTCATGGGTCTGCATCGATTCGAGCTGCAACTCATGCACTACCTGTTGACTAGGCTGTGCATACTCCTGCGGGAACACCAAATAGGGCTGCCACTGTGGATCAGCCAGCACGTCAAGCAGCGCCGGCTCAACCTCAGTACGCGCCCAAGCAAACGCAAAGGTATCCGCCACCACATCCGCAATAAGCCAGCCGGTATTACTGGGTTTGAGCGGCTCGGCATCATACATCAGCAAACACACCGCACTGCGCGCAGCAACCTGAGGCTGCCAAGCACAAATACAATACTCCTGCGCCACGCGGCAGCGCGGGCAGCGTACCAATAATGCGCCGCGCGCCTGAAAAGGCTTTTTACTGATAGCTAATCGCTTGGCTCGCAAGCGTGCTACGGCATGGGGCATATATGCGTCCTTAGGCAAAACAAACGAGCCGTATGTTAAACCTCTGTCAGTACTAGGCAAGAAAAACTTTTCTTACGAGAAATGTTTCGCCCTGTGTTCTGTGCAAAGTATTGCAAAAACTATTATTGATGCAGGTCACGCCCAGCTTATCCGTTGATGGCATATTGACCAGCCATTCAAGTTAACGAGGAAATCATGCGTCGCGAACCTATAGTTTTGTTTGATGATGGAATACATCAATGTCTTTTATTCGATGATCTAGTCACGGGTGAAGGCATACAGTCTAACCAGTTTATGCTCACCAACAGCGGTCAGTCATTGCTGTTAGATCCGGGCGGAGACCTGACCTACACCCCTCTTTCAGTGGAAGTTTCCCGCAGAATTACATTGAGCGAACTCACCTACATTTTTGCTTCGCACCAAGACCCTGACATTATTGCTGCACTGGATAAGTGGCTACTCCACACCAAAGCTCAAATAATTACCTCGCAGTTGTGGGCGCGCTTTTTACCCCACCTAACCGCCAGCTATTTAACTGCCGCACACGGCATTAGCACCTCTGAACGAGTCATCGCCCTACCCGACTCGGGCAGCGTTTTTAACCTAGGCAAAGCACCGTTAAAAGCAATGCCGGCGCACTTTCTGCACTCTGTTGGCAACTTCCAGCTTTACGATCCAACCAGCAAAATTCTGTTTTCTGGCGACATGGGTGCTTCGTTAGTTGATGATGCGCAGCCCGTAACAGATTTCGCCGAACATATTCAGCACATGGATGACTTCCACCGTCGCTATATGGTGAGCAATAAGGTTATTAAGCTGTGGGTCAACATGGTACGCAAGCTGGATTTGGACATAATAGCTCCTCAGCACGGCCGCATCTTTAAAGGCAAGGCAATGATTGATGCCTTCCTTAGTTGGGTTGAAAACCTTGAGTGTGGCATTGATGTACTGACACAAGACGATTACTGCGAACCAAAATAAGTAGCCACAGCCATAAAAAGCGAGTCAAGCAGCGCGCCAGCGACAAGTTGTCTGACGCGCTCACCTTATGATTGTCCTATGCTCAACGTTAATGCTAGGCCTATACAGGCCTTGACGTCGAACACAGAGCTGGAGTTATTGAGCGCTCCAGTTTCTCAACTAGGATATTGAACATTGAAAATCGCAGTAACCAGTCAAAATCACAAAACCATTACTAAACATGCCGGACGCTGCCGCAACTTCTGGGTATTCACCATTGAGAATAAGCAGATTGTCGACCGTCAATTATTAGAGCTACCCAAAGAGCAGTGCTTTCACGACAGCCCCAGGCACGCAACACACCCACTGGATAATGTCGACGTATTAATTAGCGCTGAGATGGGCCAAGGCTTGGTCAGACGCCTAGCGGAAAAAGATATACTCGGGTTGGTAACCACGCAAACCGATCCTGAAACAGCGGTTACTTTGTACTTGCAAGACGCTTTACCTACCGTGGCGCCTGAAGATCATTCACACGGGCATCATCATGAGCACTAAGCAGTGCTTAATCTGTACTGAACCTTGAAATTATGCAATTCAGCCGCATCTTCTTAAGCATTCGTAAAGGTGAGTTAAGGTACATCTGTTCTGCTAGCCCAACTCGCCTCACTGCAATTTGAAGAGGACCTATACTCATGCGAGTCGATCGTTTAACCAGCCAATTACAAGTTGCTTTATCCGACGCCCAATCCATAGCGCTGGGCCGTGACCACACAGCCATTGAGCCCCTACACCTGATACTGGCTTTGCTCGATCAGCAAGGCGGTGCAATTCGCCCGCTACTGATGCAAGTGGGCTTTGATGTATCC
>LFTS01000180.1:2886-4138 GCA_001513435.1 Gammaproteobacteria bacterium DTU040 | reverse complement strand
AAGCAACGTCGTTAAGGGTATAGGTCATGTTTGATAATTACGCACTATAAGCTCAGTTACCTTGCCCCGCCCAGAAGCTTTGCTGTTCACCGCACGGCTGGCTTGTACCTCAATAACTTCATAGTCCTGATACAGCTTATAAATCAGAGGAGCCGCGGAGTTAGACAGCATAAATTTCGCGCCAATAGCATCTATGTAATCACAGAGCTCTTTTAATCGCTGTTGCATGCTGTGGTCAAAACCCTGATCCGTATAGGAGGTAAAATTAGCGGTTGCAGAAACGGGCGCGTAGGGCGGATCTAAATACACAAAAGCATCTGCGCTTAATAATGGCCTGATAGCGTCAAAATCACCCTGCATAAGCTGCACATGCTGTAAAAACGCTGAGCACGCATAGATGGTTTCAGAATCAACAATAGTCGGATTCGCGTAGCGACCAAAAGGCACATTATGCTGACCCTTGGAGTTCACTCGATACAGGCCGTTGTAGCCGGTTTTATTGAGGTAAATAAAGCGGCTGGCGCGTGTTACTGCTGAGCGACGATTAAAGTTATCTTGGCGGTCCAGCGCACGCTGCTCGTAATAATAGTCTTCTGTGTTGCGATGTTTAGCCAGGCTTGCCAGCAACTGACGCGGTTTGTCCCTGACCACCTGATAAACATTAATTAACTCAGCATTGTAGTCATTAATGGTGATACTGCGTAACTCTTGTGGTTCAAGGGTCCACAGCAAAGCACCCCCCCCAATAAAGGGCTCAAAATAATCCGTTATTTTCTCTGGCAAATACCTTTGCAACTCAGGTAATAACTGCCGCTTGCCTCCCACCCACTTGATAAAGGGTTTGTGGCGGACAGTATTAAGTGGTGATACGTTCAAGGTCATAAATAAGGCAACAAACTAGCTTCTTTTAAACAGTAAAAACAAACCACCGCCGGAAATCCAGCGGTGGCGTATCACGAGTGATTGAGTGTGTGCGGCAAGTAACTCACCGTTCTAAACTCTACTTTTTCGGCTTGCGCTTGTCTTCTACCACCCATTTCTTGCCGTCATACAGTGCGCGCCAGCCAGAGGGTTTGCCCTCTATTTCAGACTGTACGTATTGCTCTTTAGCTTTGCGGCTGTAACGCACCACGCTAGGTAAGCCATCGGGATCATGGGTTGGCGCGCTAAACAAGTAGCTGTATTTAACGTCAATCTCGTCTTTGTGCGGCAACAACTCGATCAGCAGGGGCGCACGGGTTTCGCGTTTTTT
>LFTS01000180.1:0-2859 GCA_001513435.1 Gammaproteobacteria bacterium DTU040 | reverse complement strand
AGCTCCGGCATAGGCACAACATCCATTTTAGGTGGAGCGGCCTCACCACTGGCTAAAAGCTTACGGGTGTTTTTACATTCAGCATTAGTACAGCCAAAAAACTTACCAAAACGACCGGTTTTTAGCTGCATTTCATTACCGCACTTATCGCACTCTAAGCTTGGACCTTCATAGCCCTTAATGCGGAACTGTCCCGTCTCAACTTCAAAGCCGGAGCAGTCTGGGTTGTTACCACAGATATGCAATTTGCGTGTTTCATCCAGCAAGTACGCATCCATTGCCGTACCACACTTGCCACAACGGCGTTTGTTACGTAACAGTAAAGACTCTGACTCACCTTCGTCATCTTCGGCAATTTCATTACCGGGCACAAGATTCATCGTTGATTTGCAGCGCTCTTTGGGCGGCAAGCTATAACCTGAGCAACCCAAAAACACGCCGGTGGTTGCTGTGCGAATCATCATCGGACGACCACACTCTTTACAAGGAATATCGGTGAGCGTCGGAGCATTTTCACGCATGCCGGCTTCGGCACTGTCAGCCAACTCTAACTTACTCTTAAAGTCACCGTAGAACTCATCCAGCAGCTGTTTCCACTCCAATTTACCATGCGCCACATCGTCAAGACGCTCTTCCATTTTTGCGGTAAAGCTATAATCCATCAAATTGGCAAAGCTTTCGCCTAGGCGCTCGGTAACGATATCGCCAATTTTTTCCGCATGAAAACGACGGTTTTTCAAAGTCACGTAACCGCGTTCTTGAATCGTAGAAATAATCGCCGCATAGGTGGATGGACGACCAATGCCCTGTTTTTCCAGCTCTTTAACCAAACTTGCTTCACTAAAACGTGCAGGCGGCTTGGTAAAGTGTTGCGTCGGATCCAGTTTAACCAGCTTTAACGCTTCGCCCTTTTGCAAATCCGGTAACACCGCATCTTCAGCGTTCTTACCCTGCGGCGGCAACACCTTGGTGTAACCATCGAATTTCAAAATACGTCCACGCACGCGCAGCTCAAACTCACCCGCTGCTACCGTAATACTGGTCGACAAGTATTCAGCCGCTGGCATCTGGCAAGCAACAAATTGACGCCAAATTAAATCATAGAGACGCTCGGCATCACGTTCCATGCCTTTTAGCTCAGTAGGACGCACCGCCACATCTGAGGGGCGAATCGCTTCGTGCGCTTCTTGTGCACCTTCTTTGCTGCTGTAAAAGTTAGGCTTGTCTAATAGATATTTTTTGCCAAACTCATCTTCAATAAAGCCACGCACCATATCAATGGAATCGCTCGACAGGTTGGTCGAGTCGGTACGCATATAGGTGATGTAACCGGCCTCATACAAACGCTGGGCCATCATCATGGTTTTCTTTACGCCATAACCCAAACGTGTGCTGGCTGCTTGCTGTAACGTTGAAGTAATAAAGGGCGCACTGGGACGACTGGAAGTAGGTTTGTCTTCGCGCTTAACAACCTGATAATCAGACTGTTTTAAGAAGGCTAAAGCTTTGTCGGTTTGCTCTTTGCTAACCGGGCGGAAGTTTTGTCCCGCTTCGCGTACCACTTCAAAGCGCGCGCCCTGCTGTTTTGGATTGGTTAAATCCGCATGTACTTGCCAAAACTCTTCAGGAATAAAAGCACGTATTTCTTTTTCCCGCTCAACCACTAACTTTACGGCTACCGACTGCACGCGCCCTGCGGATAAACCGCGAGCTACTTTTTTCCACAGCAGCGGTGACACCATAAAACCAACCACACGGTCCAAAAACCTACGCGCTTGCTGAGCATTCACTTGATTCAGATTGAGCTGACCGGGTTCAGCAAAGGCATTTTCAATAGCTTTTTTGGTGATTTCATTAAACACGACTCGCTTAAAGCGGCTTTCATCACCGCCAATGGATTCGCGCAAGTGCCAAGCAATGGCTTCCCCTTCGCGGTCCAAGTCCGTTGCCAGATAGATAGTGTCGGCGTCTTTGGCAAGGCGTTTAAGTTCATCAACCACTTTTTCTTTGCCCGGCAGAATTTCATAACGCGCTTTCCAACCGTTTTCTGGATCTACTCCCATACGCTTGACCAACTGGCGTTGGGCGCGCTCTTGGGCACTGAGCTTTTCGTCGGTTTTTGCACGCTTGGTTGCCCCGCCACCACTTGTTGGCAAGTCGCGAATATGACCCACACTGGACTTCACCACATACTGGTTACCCAGATATTTGTTAATGGTCTTGGCCTTGGCCGGGGATTCCACAATAACCAGCGATTTACTCATTGCTTAGAAATTTCCCAAGATAAAAAAGATCGTGTTTGAAGAGGCTATATATAACTGAGCCTACCTTCTGGTCAAGCATTTGCGCTTACTTACCAGAAAAAGTGTAATTTTTAGGCTCTACACCTTAAAGACTTGCCTTGTTATTGTCCAATACTCAAAGCATTGCCAAGCATAATCAGCGCTAATCTGCCTAAAAACATGGGCTCGCGTAACATTTTTATAAGAAGTCTTAGGCTTGTTCCTGCTGAACACAATATTAAACGGCTTATTTATAAGTGGGCGTTGGGTTAGTCCCATCACCGAAACATTGCATGTCGCTAGCTGGTACTGTTATTCGCCGATCCGAAAATGTATTGCCTGCGCTGCTAACTGCTCATCCGGCAAGGTAACTGTTTGCGGCAGCAATACTTTTGCCTGTACCTGTTCACTGTAGTGAATATCTAGCAGCTGTCCGCCCTGCTGTTCCAGCCAATAACGCAAGTATTGTTCTTGAGCAAAGTCGCAATTCACCAGCCACTCTTGCATAGCAATAGGCTTAACCAACTGTAACGCCTGCACTACACCGTCTGCTGCTTGCCCATAGGCGCGCATCAAC
>LFTS01000295.1 GCA_001513435.1 Gammaproteobacteria bacterium DTU040 | reverse complement strand
GTTGATTTGGCTAGGTATTGGCCGTGGATTAGCGCCCTTGCATGTATTGCGTCTGCAGTTGGCGCAGCGCAAGGCGGATGATTTAACCGCACTCGATTCCGCACTGGCTCCCAAAGAGCTGCAGCCTTTGGTAGGCACGCTCAATCAGTTGCTGGCACGGCTGAGTGACTTGTTGCAACGTGAGCGGCGCTTCAACGACGATGCAGCGCACGAGCTGCGTACACCGCTTACGGCTATTAAAACCCACTTACAGGTCGCGCAGCGCGCTGAACCTGGGCATGCCACAGCAAGTTTGGCGAAGGCTCAACTGGCAGTGGAGCGCATGCAGGCAACGACCGAGCAGCTATTGCTACTTTCGCGCTTAAGCAGCAGTGAAGATTTTTCTGCGGTTGAACCCGGCAGTGTGCAGAACGTTGCGCGCACAGTCTTGGATAATCTTTTTGCCAGTGAAGGTTTTGAGCGTATTCAGGTGGATAGCCAGCTTGAGCAAGATGTTTTACTGGCTGTGCCTGAATCCTTAGCTGCGGTAGCGCTGCGTAATTTATTGGAGAATGCATTGGTACATAGTCCAGCTAACAGTCCGGTTGAGTTGACTATCTGCTTGCAGCTAGACGCTGTAGTTTTTAAGGTGACTGATCAGGGTGAGGGTATTTCTGCTGAGTTGTTTGAGCAGGCACAGCAACGGTTTTGGCGCGCTAAATCGGCTAATCGAGGCAGCGGCTTAGGGTTGGCGATTGTTGCAGCTATTGCACAACGATTTGCCGGGACACTAACGGCCAATAAGACGCAGACGAACTTTTCTGTAGCGCTCAGCTTTCCGATATTATTTAGCTAACTGCTTGATTAACAATGAAAAACGGGCCTTGCGGCCCGTTTGTTTTTAGAAGTCTAGGTTAGAGACTGCTAGTGCGTTGTCTTCAATAAACTGGCGTCTAGGCTCTACGTGATCGCCCATCAGTGTATTAAAGATTTGATCGGCTGCGATAGCGTCATCAATAGTTACTTGTAGCATGCGTCTAGTATTAGGATCCATGGTGGTCTCCCATAGCTGCTCTGGGTTCATCTCGCCCAATCCCTTATAGCGTTGTACGACTAAGCGTCTTGAACCCTCAGTCATCAACCACTCCAAACCTTGCTTAAAGTTGCTGATGGCTTGCTTTCTTTCACCACGCATTACATAGGCGCCGTCTTCAATTAACTCTTGTAACTTACTTCCTAAGTCAGTGACACTTCTATAGTCATTACTGGCAAAGAAATCCTTCTGTAACAGAACCTGCTTTACCAAGCCGTGGGTTAATATTTCAATGCAAGGAACGTAATGTCCTAGCTCTGCATCTTTGTTCAGTTTGATGCTGTACTCTTCACCCGAGCGCTCTGTATTGTTGATGTTTTTCTGTAGCTCATCCACCCAGCTTTGCATAACCTTTTGATCGCCTAGCTGTTCAACCTCGATGCGTGGCATGTGAATTAAATGCTCAGTGATTTCCAGTGGGTAAATACGGGACAGTCGCTGCAGGGTTGCCATTACGGTGCGGTATTGATTAACCAGCTCTTCTAATGCCGTACCTGATAGTGCGGGTGCATTTTCATTGACGTGCAGGCTGGCATCTTCTAGTGCGGCCTGAGTTAAATACTCTTGCATGGCTTCATCGTCTTTAATGTACTGTTCTTGCTTGCCGCGTTTTACTTTGTATAAAGGCGGTTGTGCGATATAGATGTAGCCGCGCTCGACCAGTTCAGGCAGTTGACGGAAAAAGAAGGTGAGCAGCAGAGTGCGAACTGTCTCTTATACACATCT
>LFTS01000127.1 GCA_001513435.1 Gammaproteobacteria bacterium DTU040 | reverse complement strand
GCGTTAACTAGTCAGTGGTTTAGTATTCATGTGCCAGGCAGGGATGTTGATGTGTCTGGTGTTGAAAGTGAGCAGTTGCGCATTCTTCAAGCCACTCGCCATACGCGAAAAATACAGCGTGGCACGCACAAAGCTAATGGCTTTCGAATTCGCCTCACCCAGCTAAGCGCCAATCGAGATAAAATAACAGAGCGCCTGAAGCACATTCAGCGCAGCGGTGTACCTAACTACTTTGGTGTGCAGCGCTTTGGTCGTAATGGTGCAAATGTGCAGCATGCCGTACATTGTGCTGAGCGCCAAGAGTTACCAACACAGCGCAATGTGCGATCTCGTTTATTATCTACTGCACGTAGTTTTATTTTTAATCGAATTTTAGCTGCACGTGTCGCTGACGGCAGTTGGCAACAAGCTAAGTTGGGCGATCTGCTTACGTTTACCCAAAGCCGTAGCCACTTTTTGGCTGCTGCTCAGGAGCTGCTAGATCCGCGGTTGCAAGAGTTAGACCTACACCCCAGTGGTGCGCTTTGGGGGCGGGGTGAGCTGGCGACTCAAGCGCAAGTGCTCAGTTTGGAGCAGCGAGTCGCTGATAATCATGCGGCCCTGTGCCGCTGGTTGGAACAGGCAGGTTTAAAGCAGGAGCGTCGTATATTGCGCCTGCCGGTTGCTGAACTTAGCTGGTGCTATCCCGATGAAAATACTTTAGAGTTGCGGTTTAATTTGCCCGTTGGCTGCTACGCTACGGCGGTAATTAGAGAGATTGTTGAGTTATTACCTGTTAATGATGTGGATGTTGCATGCGAATTTTAATTGCCAATGATGATGGTGTGAACGCACCAGGTTTGGCCGCTTTACATGAATCCCTAGCTACTTTTGCTAGCTGCTCTGTTGTTGCGCCTGAACAGGATCGCAGTGGCGCTAGCAGTTCTTTAACGCTTGATCGCCCCCTACACCCGCAACAATTAAGCAATGGTTTTATTGGTGTTGATGGTACGCCGACCGACTGCGTGCATCTGGCGCTTAATGGTTTGTTGCAAGAGCCTATTGATTTGGTTGTAGCTGGAATAAATCTTGGTGCGAACTTGGGGGATGATGTGCTGTACTCTGGCACGGTCGCCGCCGCACTAGAGGGGCGTTTTTTACAGCGTCCGGCGTTTGCTTTTTCATTGGTCTCGCGCAGCCCTAACAATTTACCCTCAGCGACTTGGTTTGCTAAACAGCTGATCCAGGCACAAAATCGTTTAATCGTTGCGCCGCGCACGGTTTTTAATGTTAATGTGCCGGATCTGCCTTTGGAGCAAATTAAAGGTATTAAACTGACGCGACTGGGTCATCGCGCGCGCGCAGCAGCGCCCGTTAAAGCGGTGAACCCTAGAGGTAAAACCGGTTATTGGCTGGCCGCAGCAGGTGCTGCAGAAGATGGTGAGGAAGGCACAGACTTTCATGCTATTAGCCAAGGCTACGTGGCAGTAACACCGTTGCAATTAGATAGAACATTTCACGCACAGTTAGACGATGTGCAGCGTTGGCTGGAGAATGCGCTGTGAATACATTGGCACACCGCGGTATTGGTATGACTTCGCAGCGTACTCGTGAACGCATGGTTCAGCGTTTATACGAAGAAGGCTTAAGTAATGCGCAGGTTTTAGAGGTTATCCGTGGCACACCGCGCCATTTGTTTGTTGACGAGGCTCTGTCGCATAGAGCTTATGAAGATACGGCATTGCCGATCGGACAAAACCAAACCATTTCCCAACCCTATATTGTCGGGCGCATGACGGAACTACTTTTGGCCGCCGGTCCGTTAGATAAAGTTTTGGAAATAGGCACCGGCTCGGGCTATCAAACTGCCGTGTTAGCGCAGTTGGTTGAGCGGGTTTTTTCTGTTGAACGTATTCAGGCACTACAGGAAAAAGCCAAGGCAAGGTTGCAGGCTTTAAATATCCGCAATGTGGTTTATCGTTGGGGTGACGGCTGGCAAGGATGGAATGCCATGGGGCCCTATAACGGTATTTTAGTGACTGCTGGTGCCAGTGATGTGCCGCAGGCGCTATTAGAACAGCTGGCTATTGGTGGACGTATGGTTATACCTGTAGGGATTGATGGCGCGCAACAGTTGCTGGTTATTGTACGTACCGAAACCGGCTATACCAGAGAAGTGCTTGATGCCGTACGCTTTGTGCCGCTTTTGACGGGAACCCAGCTGTGAGAGCCAAACTCCTTGTCTATTTGAAAGGTATCGCGATGGGGGCTGCAGATGTGGTTCCCGGAGTTTCAGGCGGTACAATTGCTTTTATTACCGGTATTTACGAACAGCTGCTGGATGCTTTAGCCAATATGCCGCAGGCTGCGTTGCTGCTTTTAAAGGGTAGGGTTAAACAAGCCTGGGCTTTGGCACACGTTAATTTTCTACTTATTCTTTTTGCTGGAATTTTAACCAGCATAGTCAGCTTGGCGCGCTTAATAACCTGGCTGCTTGAGCATCATGGCATTGCCGTATGGTCATTCTTTTTTGGCTTGGTGTTGGTTTCTTGTTATTTTGTGGGTCGNNATCACAGTTGCTTCGCCAATTAACTGGGGGCATGATCCGCTGAGTATTTTTTTGGCGGGTGCCATTGCTATCTGCGCCATGATTTTGCCAGGTATATCAGGCAGTTTCTTACTTTTACTGATGGGTTTGTATACCCATATTCTTAATGCAGTAAAGAGTTTTGATTTGTCTGTTATGTTGGTGTTTGCTTTAGGTTGTGCCTTTGGCTTGCTGGCTTTTGCTAAAGTGCTAAAAGCCGCATTGCAGCATTACCGCGATGTGACTTTGGCGTTGTTAACCGGTTTTATGCTAGGCTCACTCAATAAGATTTGGCCCTGGAAACAAACCGTAACTTGGTTCGCTGCACCTAACTCCGCACCAAAACCAGTACTGCAAGAAAACATATTGCCCTGGAATTATGCGCAAATATCAGGACAAGACTCGCAGTTACTACTGGCTATTACTATGGCTATTTTAGCGGTGTTGCTGGTGGTTATTATCGAATGGTTTGCCCAGCGCAAAGTCAAGAGTTCCGATTCTGTGGTGCTTGGTCAATGAACGTCACAGGCTCAGTAAAGATTGAAAAGGAAGCCTTATGCTTGATAGAGCAGCTAAGCAAGAAGTTACTTCAAAACGGTTGATTTTATCAGTCTTGGTTTTGTGCTCTTGTGTGCTGCTGGCTGCATGTTCAGGTACGCCTAGAAAGGTTCCGGTGGTTGATAGGTCGCATGGTTCGAGGGTAGCTAAACCGGCCAAGCCCGTCACTCAGGGGCAGTATGTGGTGCGCCCCGGTGATACGCTTTATTCAATTGCCTTTCGTTTTGGCTGGGATTGGAAAGAGCTAGCGAGGCGCAATGGCATCCAAGCTCCCTATACAATTCGCCCGAGCCAGGTGATTAACTTCTCAAAACCGGCAACCGTTGTGCACCAACCGCGGCCAGTAGCTAAGCCGCAAACTAAACCGAAAACGACATCCCCGGCCCCGACCAAACCACGGGTAGCTGTGGCTAAACCCCAGCCTAAACAAGCACCTACTGCAGCAAGCAGTGTCAAGGGTTGGCGCTGGCCTTCTACGGGAACGGTGGTATCCAAATTTTCTTCTAGCACTAGTCTGAATAAAGGTATTGATATTGCGGGCAAATTGGGGCAGCCTGTGATTGCTACAGCCAAAGGTACCGTGGTCTACGCAGGTAGTGGTCTTAGGGGTTATGGTGAGATGATCATCATTAAACATGATGATGTCTACATCAGCGCTTATGGGCATAACCGTAGGCTGTTAGTGAATGAAGGCCAGCAAGTGAATGCTGGTCAGCAGATAGCGGAAATGGGTTCTACTGGAACAGACCAGGTCAAACTGCACTTTGAGATTCGCCGACAAGGAAAACCAGTTGATCCATTGCAATATCTTCCAGCACGCTAAGGGTTGTTCTATTAGTCAGTGCGCAAAGTGCTGCTCTATATAAGGAAGTAAGGAGTCTCTGAGAAAAGCGCAGCTTAAAACTGGGGTGCTCAAGTTAATGCACCAGCCTAACTCAAAGAGGAGAAGGGTATGTTGTTTCAGGAAGAAGCAGGCTGTAATTATGCCGCTCGGTCATATATCACAAACACTGGTTGCAAAAACTCCTTACGCGTTCGTGAAGAGGGCGCAGCCTATCAAGAAAATATTAATCAAAAGCTAAGTGCTAGCAAGCTAAGCTGTGCAACGCAGAGCTATTTACAAGCAATTGGTCGAGCGCATATTTTTACTCGTGAAGAAGAGCAGTTTTATGCGCGCCAACTGCGTCAAGGTGAGTTGGCGGCTAGGCAGAAAATGGTGGTGCATAATCTGCGCTTGGTGGTAAAAATTGCTCGTTCTTATTTAGGAGGTAACCAGTCTTTGCTGGAGCTTATCAGTGAAGGCAATCTTGGCTTGTTTTATGCGTTGGATAAATTTGATCCTGAGTTAGGTTATAAGTTTTCAACCTACGCAACGCCTTGGATTCGACAAGCCATTGAAAGAAGCATTCTGGTTAAACAAAAACTAGTACGTACTCCTTATCGGCTTGCTAGAAAAGTAAGGCAGCTACAAAGAGCACGGACTAAAATGGCGGCAACGCATGCGAAAACCAGCACAACAGAGCAACTTGCAGCCAATCTTGGCTGGTCGGAGCAAGAGGTTAGGCTGTTATCGCGTCTTGATTATCATGAATATTCGCTAGATAGTACTTATGCGGACAGTGAGCGCACACAGCATGAAGTGTTGCCAGCCGAAACTAAGTGCCCTTGTACGGACATTCAAGATGTGCAGCTGGAAAAACTTGCTTTACTGTTAGTTCAGCAGTTGCCTAAAGTGCAGCAATCTGTTGTGGCACTGCGCTTTGGTTTGTTTGGTAATCAAGCGCACACTTTGCAAGAGGTGGCCAGTATAATGGGCGTTTCGCGAGAGCGTGTGCGGTTGATGCAAATTCAGGTGCTACAAAGGATGAGGCGTGAGTTAGAGCAGCATGGCCTGAGTGCAGAATTAATTTTTGCTCATGCTTCAGGCTAACGAGCAGATACTTTTAGATGAGGACAATACAATGCAATATATTACCCCGGACTTATGTGATGCCTACCCAGAGGTTGATGTAGTAGAACCCATGTTTGCTAACTTTGGTGGGCGCGATTCTTTTGGTGGGGAAATCGTCACTGTTAAGTGTCATGAGGATAACTCAGTAGTAAAAGCTCAGGTTGCCCAGCCGGGTAAAGGTAAGGTGATGGTGGTGGATGGTGGCGGTTCACTGCGTCGTGCGCTGTTGGGCGATATGCTGGCTGCTAAGGCAGCGGAGTGTGGCTGGGAGGGGATTATCGTTTACGGCTGCGTGCGCGATGTGGATGAGCTGGCGCAAACTGATTTGGGCGTGCAGGCACTTGCCAGTCATCCGATGAAAACGGACAAGCGTGATATTGGTGATTTAAACGTGCCGGTTAATTTTGGCGGTGTTACGTTTCGTCCGGGCGAGTTTGTTTATGCGGATAACAATGGGATTATTGTCTCTAAAACCGCTCTTAGCATGCCTGAGTAATTGAGGTTGATACAGATATCGCCCGCCTTGGCGGGCGATTTTTTATTGAATTTAAGCAGAGCCGTGTTGCTGTTTTGCTATACAATGTGCGCAAAGTGAGGCAAATAGTTATGAGTGTAGAAGACGAACGTTTTGAGCAATCACTGCGCGAGCTATTACAAAAAGACTCTGCACAACAAAAAGATGTAGATGCAGCTTTAGAGCGTGTTCTTAAAACAGCAAATCGCCAAGTAGGTGTGGGTGCGCTTTTCACTATGTTTGGTCGAGCCTTTTATGCCGTAATACTTGGCTTTATTAATGGTTCAAATCACCTGAAGCCAATTTCCCGTTTGAATAAAAATAATCTCAACACTGACAAGGTTAACTAAGTATGCAACTGGATTCTTGGACGCAGAGTTTAGTGAGCGCTATGAGTGCGCTCTGGGCAAAAATCGCGAGCTTTATACCCAATCTGTTGGGCGCTTTAATAGTCGTCATATTAGGTTTTTTAGTGGCGCGTCTACTGGACACCCTGCTATCTAAGCTATTGGCCAAGCTTGGCTTGGACCGTCTAACCCAAGGTACTGGGCTGAATAAGCTGTTGGCGCGGGTTGGAATTAAAGTCCCGGTTTCAGTGCTTATAGGCAAAATTGTTTATTGGTTTGTCTTGTTGGTGTTTTTGGTGTCAGCTTTAGAATCCTTGGGTTTGGAAAGAATTTCCGCGGCCTTGGACGTGCTGGCACTGTACGTGCCAAAAGTTTTTGCGGCTGCCATTGTGTTGCTTGCTGGTGTGTTGTTGGCACAGCTACTCAACAGCCTAGTGTCCGGAGCGGCAGAAGGTGTTGGTTTAGAGTACGCCGCGGCACTAGGGCGTGTGGTGCAGGGTTTAGTGGTGATTATCAGTATCTCTGTGGCCTTTGGGCAGTTGGAGATAAAGGCTGAGCTGCTTAATTATGTCATTGCTATCGTTTTGTTTAGCGTGGGCTTAGCGGTGGCGATAGCGGTAGGTTTTGGCTGTAGAGAAATCGTCGGGCAGATTATCGCGGGTATTTATGTGCGCGAGCTGTATGAGATAGGTCAGAATATTTCTATTGATACCGTTGAGGGAACAATAGAAGAGATAGGAACGGTAAAAACCATAGTGCAAAATGAACAGGGCGAACTGTTTTATTTTGCTAATCGCGTCTTGTTAGAACAACAAGTTAAAAGCAGTTAATGGCCAGCAACCATGTATTGCGTTTTAAAATTATTTTATAGTTGACTGGTTTGACTTGTTTTGACTAGTGAAAAAAACATACATCAAAGGTATAATCCACAACAGCTTACTGATGAAGAGCTGGTGGAGCATGCACAGCAAGAGCTCTTTAATAGTACCAGGGCCTATGAAGAGCTGATGCGCCGCTACCAGAGAACGCTATACAGTGTATGTACGCGGTATCTGGGCAATGAGCGTGATGCCGATGATGTCTGTCAAGAGATTATGCTCAAGGTCTTATACGGATTAAAAAAATTCGAAGGTAAGTCCAAGTTTAAAACATGGCTTTATAGTATTACTTATAATGAGTGCACTACGCAGTATCGCAAAGAACGGCGTAAAAGACGTTTACAAGATGCATTAAGTTTAAATCCATTAGAGGAGGCCAGTGAAGAAGCTGCACCAATGCTTAAAGAAGATAGCAGTTTGGACCGCTGGCTATTGGACGTGAATCCAATAGATAAAGAAATTATTATTCTTCGCTTTGTTGCAGAATTAGAATTTCAAGAAATCGCTAATATCATGCACTTAGGTTTAAGTGCCACAAAAATGCGTTACAAAAGAGCCATTGACAAGCTTAAAGAGAACTTTTCTGACGCTGGTTTGTCTAACTCGTATTAAACGTCAAAATAATTACTTTGGTATTGAAAATTCAGTTTTTAGTATCGAGTACCCCCATGACTAGAAGGAAAAAATAATGAAATTAAAAAATACGTTAGGTGTTGCAGTTGCGTCAGTTTTAGCATTTGGTGCACAGAGTGTTTTGGCTCAAGGCCAAGGTGCTGTTGAAGCCGAGGCTTTTGCCAAGCGTTACTTCACTGACAGCATGCATAACATGGACAACGGTAACCTCTATGGAGGTTCTGTTGGATACTTTCTAACTGATGATGTCTCTTTAGGATTGTCATACGGTGAGTACCACCGCATTGAGTCCAAAGACAAAGTATTGAATAACAATACGAGCCGTAAAAAAGTAAACGGTAGCTTGGCGAGCATTGATGCTACCTATCACTTCGGTGATGTAGGCTCAGCACTACGTCCGTATTTGTCTGCAGGTTTTGGTCATCAGAGCCTCAGTAATCTACCAGCGCGTACTGGCCGTGATCGCACAACCATGGCGAACATTGGTGCGGGTGCTAAGTACTACTTTGCTGAAAACTTCTTTGTTCGTGCGGGTGTTGATGGTATGCACGGCTTAGATCACAACCAGTCCGAGTGGATGGCTGGTATGGGTGTTGGTCTGAACTTCGGCGGCGCAAGCAAGCCAGCGCGTGTAGAAGAGCCAGCCCCTGTAGTTAGCGCTCCTATGCAAGAAGAAACAATTGCAGCTGAAGCGGAAACTGTTCGTGTTGAGCTAGAAGTTCTGTTTGATTTCGACAAAGCTAACGTGAAAGACGGCAGCTATAGCGATATCGAGAACCTAGCTGAGTTCATGAAGCAGTATCCAGAACTTAGCACCACTGTTGAAGGTCACACTGACTCAGCAGGTCCTGATGCTTACAACCAGAAGCTCTCTGAGCGCCGTGCTCATGCAGTGCGTAAGGTGATGGTTGAGAAGTATGGTGTAGCTGCTGATCGCGTAAATGCTGTTGGTCACGGTGAGACACGTCCTGTAGCGGATAATGCGACTGAAGAAGGTCGCAGCCTAAACCGTCGTGTTGAAGCTGTTGTAGAAGTTCAGGTTGAGTAAGCTCTAACCTAAAAATAAAAAACCCAGCCTAGGCTGGGTTTTTTATTAAGCAGATTGAAGTGCGCGTCGTCGAAAGAGCGGCTCTGGACTATCAGCCGCACCTTGGTAACAGACAGAAAACTCTGTCAAGCTGAGGAGCGCATCGTGCGGGCAGCGATCGGCGCGAACCGCATAGGCATCGAAACCACAGCGTCGCATAAAAAACAACTGGTCGCGCAAAACATCACCAATAGCGCGGATCTCGCCTGAGTATGCGTAACGCTCGCGCAATAGGCGAGCGCTGCTGAAGTGACGGCCATCGGTAAAGGTCGGAAAGTTTAAAGCGACTAGAGAAAAATGCGGTAAATCCTCTACAATTTCCTCGATAGCCTCATGGCTATCCAGCCATATACCCAGCTCGGGCAGCTGTTTTAGTTCAGTCGCGTGGTTTTGCCAAAGCGTGAAGGGTACTATGGGTTGGGGCTGCGCTAAAGCATCTGCCAAGCTGCAGCCGACCTGTAATAAATGCCAACTGTCTTCGATAACTTGATTGTTTTTAATGATGAGGGGCATAAACACGCTCCTTAAAAGGTTGGGCACCAATACGCTGATAGGTGTCGATGAACCGCTCTTCAGCCGTGCGTTGCTCGATATACACATCAATAATTTTATTGATCACATCGGGCATAGTGTCTTGCGCGAAAGAAGGGCCAAGAATGCTACCTAAACTGGCATTGCGGCCGCTATTTCCGCCAAGGGATACTTGATAAAACTCTTCCCCCTTTTTGTCCACACCTAGAATACCAATATGACCAACATGGTGGTGCCCACAGGCGTTCATACAGCCTGAGATATTCAGATCTAGATCTCCTATGTCAAATAGGTAATCCAAATCAGCAAAGCGCTGCTGAATGGCCTCAGCTACAGGAATCGATTTGGCGTTAGCTAGCGCGCAGAAGTCGCCGCCTGGGCAGCAGATAATATCGCTCAGCAGGCCTATATTTGGGGTGGCAAAACCCAGCTCGCGGATTTCCAGCCATAACTGCAACAGTTTTGTTTGCTCTACATCGGCTAAAACGATGTTTTGTTCATGGGTGTTGCGCGCTTCCGAAAAACTATAGCGATCCGCTAAATCAGCAATAGCATCCAGCTGTGCTTCGCTAACATCACCGGTAGGGACGCCGGTTTTTTTCAATGAAAGGGTCACGGCAACATAGCCAGGCTGCTTGTGGGCTGTGGTATTACGTGAGCGCCATCGGGCAAAGCCCGGGTACTGAGCGTCTTGTTCAGCGAGAAGCTCGGGGGCATCATTTAATGGCAGGTAATCAGGCGCAGTAAAGTACTGACTAACGCGCTGTACTTCTGTATCAGTTAGCGTGCTAGGGCCATCTTTTAGGTGCTGCCATTCTTCAGCCACTTTTTCAGCAAAGCCTTCCGGGGTTAATGCTTTTACCAGAATCTTAATGCGTGCTTTGAACTTGTTATCACGGCGACCGAAGCGATTATAGACGCGCAAAATAGCTTCTAAATAGCTGAGCAAATGAGGCCAGGGCATAAATTCATTAATGACGCTAGCCAGCATGGGCGTGCGCCCTAAACCGCCACCGACCAAGACTCTAAAGCCAAGCTCACCATCAGAGTTACGTACTGCTTCTAGACCGATATCGTGCACTTCTATAGCGGCGCGATCGTTAATGCAGCCATTGACGGCAATTTTAAACTTGCGCGGCAGGCGGGCGAATTCAGGGTGGAAGGTGGACCACTGGCGAATAAGCTCACACCAAGGGCGTGGGTCAACCAGTTCGTCACGGGCTACACCGGCAAACTGGTCAGTGGTGGTGTTGCGAATACAGTTGCCGCTGGTCTGAATGGCGTGCATCTGTACGCTGGCCAGATCTTGCAAAATATCCGGTACTTGTTCAAGTTTAGGCCAGTTTAGCTGCATATTCGTGCGCGTGGTGACGTGTGCGTAGCCTTTGTCATACTTGCGAGTAATGTGTGCCAGCATCCGTAGCTGGGTAGACGACAGCAGGCCGTAAGGCACGGCAATACGTAACATCGGCGCATGACGCTGTACGTACAGGCCGTTTTGCAGGCGCAAGGGTAAGAATTCATCTTCAGTTAGCTCGCCAGCAAAATAGCGGCGTGTTTGATCGCGAAACTGCGCTACGCGCTCGTTAACGATTTGTTGATCATAGTGGTCATACAGATACATAGGATTTCCCGAACCAAAAAAGCCAGAACGAGTCGCACACTAACAAGTTTTGTTTATTCGATAAAGTAATTATTATCTATATGTTTAGTCTTATTTGATATATGCCTAATTGGTTAAGACTTTAGCTTAGGTCGACTTGCTCGGGTTCTGACTTGGGCGTATAAAAAAGGAAATAACCAGTGGAGGTATTGTATGAAGACTTATAGTGTTCAACTGCAAGCCCAAGAACAGCTGGCTGAAGGGACGTCGGCATTTCATTTCACAAAGCCTGCAGGCTTTGAATTTATCGCTGGTCAGGCTTTAGATTTGATTCTCGGTGAACAGGGCGATGCAGATTCCGAGTGGGATGTGCGCCATACGTTTTCTATTGTGGCAGCACCACACGAAAATGAGCTAGTGATAGCCACGCGAATGCGTGATAGCCGTTTTAAGCAGCGCCTAAAAGAACTGCCTGTAGGTACGCAGGTACAGGTTGAAGGTCCCTTTGGCGAGTTAACTCTAGATGCGGACTTAACACGAGCGGCAGTGTTTATTGCTGGCGGTATTGGCATCACGCCTTTTATGAGCATGCTGCGCGATGCAGCACAGCAGCAACGGCAGCAGGATTTGTTGTTGCTCTATTCTAATCGGCGACCGGAAGACAGTGCTTTTTTGTCTGAGCTGCAGCAGTTAAGCCAGAACAATCCGCGTTTTAAGCTGATAGCGACCATGACTAAAATGGAAGGCTCGACGCAAGAGTGGTCAGGGATTACAGGTTATTTAAATGCACAGCGTATTCAAGAGTATTGCCAAGAGCTAAGCAGGCCCATTTATTACATATCGGGTCCGCCGATGTTGGTTGAGGCTATGCATGATCTGTTAGATGAGGCCGGTGTCGATGCGGATGATGTGCTGAGTGAAGGGTTTCTTGGGTATTAATTGGACTAAACCGAGTCCGTTTTTTTGTTGGTTTGAAAACCAATTTGTAGCGGCTGTTTAGCCGCTTCACGTTGGTAGAAACCTTTAGGGGCTTTGCCTTTAAGGTACCAAGCGAACGCGATTATTTCAGCAATGGTGCGATACAGTGATTCGGGAATGGCATCGCCCAGCTCTAAGCGCGCAAGCAGGCGCACCAAGTCGGCGTTTTCATAGATAGGCACTTTATGTTCTTTAGCTATAGCCAAGATGGCTTCGGCCAGCTCATCATCACCTTTGGCGGTTAGGCTGGGCGCTTGATCGCCATCGTATTTTAGAGCAATTGCTTGAGTAGGTTGTTGTTTTTTCTTCATGCTAAGTCATCAATCCAGCGCTGTTCGATGGCTGCTTTAGGTGCAGCAGGTGGAGTGCCTTGTAGGCATTCAAGTTCTTTGATGTTCAGCCCGGCCGCTAGAAGTTTGTCACGCAAAATATGCAACTCCTTGTTTACATAGACAGCCGTTTGTGCAAATTCTGCCCAAAGTTTGCTGGAGATTTCTTCGTTCTTCAAATTGACTTGCACGTGTAGAGGGCCTAATGGCTCAAGCTCGAAGCTAAGCTCTAAGCGCCAGATAGGAGCTTTCTTTTCTTCGTCTTGCTCCTCGCTATTGCTTTGTTCTTGTTGAAACTTAAGCTGCAAAGGGATAACGGTATCCTGATCGCGCATGGGAATTTCCATTTGCCAGGTAGTGAGCTGGGTGCCTTCAGGGGTGGTATAGGTTTGTCCTAAGCTAGACAGCTGATGGGTTTGCAGGCGTGAAATAGCCGCTGCGGCAATACGTAGTAGTGCGCCGAGATCGTTAGGATTATCCAATTTTTGCAGTACGCCTTTGGCCAGCGGGAAGCGTAAGGCTTGTTCGCGCATTTGGCTAAGGTTGATACCTCCTATTTCGCGTAATAATTGCGGTAAAGCTTGGCTGGAAATGGAGGCTTGCGCACTGGTCAATAATGGATTGCTGCCTGTTTGGCTGGGCAGTATTTGTCCGATAAGGCGCAGTAAGCTGGCTTTTAAGTCTTGCTGTGTTGCAGTAGCGTCAGTGAGCAAACGTTGCTCTAGCTGGGTGCCGCTATTTTTTACTAGCTCTGTGAGTTGTGCGGTGGTTAGCTTGTCGCTGATATTGGGCAGGTTGCTGAGCAATTGCTGTACGATTTTTTGCCCTTCGCTAGACAGGTTAGTGCTAGAGCCGGCGGTCTGTAGCTGTTGTAAAGCCTGGCCAAGACTGCCTTGGCGGTTAAATTGACTCAGCAACTCTTGTTGTATATTGAGACGATCGGTAGTGTTGCTGCTGGGGATAAATTGCAGCTGAAAACTGCCCTCAACCCGTGCGGTTAGCACACTGTTAAGTGCCAGCGCTTTTGGGGTTTCGATAATGACGGACTGGCCGGCCAGCGCGGTGTTATTTAGGCTTAAAGTGGCGCGAAAGTTACCCTGAGCTAGAGGCTCTAAGTTGATGACTTTGGCTTGAATGATGGTGCCGCTGGGTAGTTGTGCCAGATCTAATCGTGTTAAAGCAGGAGCCAGTTTGTCTAAAGCAGGTGTTAACGTGAATTGGCTTTGGCTGATAGCAGTTAGCGTTACTTGCTGGCCGGGTGCAAGAATTTGATTAGCCTGTGCCGGCAGCGTAGTTTGTTTGCCGTCCGGCAAGGCCATTTTGAGCAGCACTTCAAATACTTGCCCTGCTTGCTTGGCGGCAACAATTTGCGCCTGCAGCTTTTGTCCGTCAACAATGCTTTGCGGCAGATCTTGTAATAACCGCAACACATTAGCCGCCTCTACCGAGGTTTGCCGGATAGGAGAGCTCACTGTTGGTTGGATGTGGGTGGTGCTAATTTCGCTGGGCATGGGCTAGCTCGTGGTCATCATGTTTGCTTAATCTGCGTCATGCTTAATATAGTTTAAAGTTCCTTCGTCAGGCTAACTCTGTGTATAATCACAACTTTTTAACGCTACCGGTGTGTTGCAGTATAACGGCAATGGCTGGTCAGACTAAAATTATTCACTAAGGTTGCTGCTTTGTGACGGTTGCTTTTCTAGAAACAGTTGATTTGACCTGTGAGCGCGATTGGCGGGTGCTATTCGCGGAGCTCAATTTGACCGTCAACCTGGGGCAGATGCTACAGGTTTCTGGACCTAATGGTAGTGGTAAAACCAGCTTACTACGCTTGCTGTCAGGGTTGATGCAACCCACCTCCGGTGAAATACTCTATCAAGGTGTAGAGCTTCGTCGACAACGTCATACTTTATCGCAAAACTTACTCTGGATAGGCCATGCAGCAGGCATTAAAGGTCTGTTAACTGCTGAGGAAAACCTTGCTTGGTTAACCGCTTTACAGCACGGTGCCAATGCTGAAGATATTTACCAAGCTTTAGAGCGCGTAGGCTTAAAAGGCTTTCATGATGTGCCTTGCCATACGCTATCGGCAGGACAGCAGCGGCGGGTTGGCTTGGCGCGCCTGCATTTACCCAACGCGCCTAAACTATGGATTTTAGATGAGCCTTTTACAGCATTAGATAAGCAGGCGGTTGCTGATTTGGAGCAGCACTTGGCGCAGCATTGTGA
>LFTS01000271.1:40881-41486 GCA_001513435.1 Gammaproteobacteria bacterium DTU040 | reverse complement strand
AAAACTAAGATTTTTTCCGGCAGCGCCACTGAATTTGGCGCTGAGCCAAACACCCAAGCCAGCGTCAGCGACTTAGCCATACCCGGCACTTTACCTGTGCTGAATGCTGAGGCCGTACGCATGGCCTGCATGTTTGGCTTGGCTGTAGATGCCGAAATAGCCGAGCATAACCGCTTTGATCGCAAAAACTATTTCTACCCTGACCTGCCCAGTGGCTATCAAACCAGCCAGATGGATCACCCGATCGTGGGTTTGGGTCATCTCGACATCACCCTCGAAGACGGCAGCATTAAGCGCGTCAACATTACCCGCGCGCACCTCGAAGAAGATGCGGGAAAAAGCTTGCACGAAGATTTTAGCGGCATGACCGGTATCGACCTCAACCGTGCCGGCACCACGCTACTGGAAATTGTCTCCGAGCCAGAAATGTCCAACGCTAAAGAAGCTGTGGCTTACGCCCGCGCTATTCATAGCCTGGTACGCTACTTAGGCATCTGTGATGGCAACATGGCAGAAGGCTCGTTCCGCTGCGACTGTAACGTCTCCATTCGCCCCAAAGGGCAAACCGAGTTCGGCACCCGCACAGAAATCAAAAACGTTAACTC
>LFTS01000271.1:10576-40806 GCA_001513435.1 Gammaproteobacteria bacterium DTU040 | reverse complement strand
GAAACCCGTCTGTATGATCCGAGCAAAGACGAAACCCGCTCCATGCGTAGCAAAGAAGAAGCCACCGATTACCGCTACTTCCCTTGTCCTAACTTGCTACCGGTCGTGATTGAGCGCAGTTTTTTAGATGAATTGCGTGAGCAACTGCCTGAACTGCCGACACAAAAGCGCAAGCGTTTCGAGCAAGAATTTATGCTCTCCACCTATGACGCCAGCGTGCTGACTTCCAGCCGGGAAATGGCCGATTACTTTGAAGCCGCTCTAGCCATCAGTAAAGACGCCAAACTCACCGCCAACTGGGTGATGGGTGAACTGTCCAGCCTACTCAATAAAGACAATTTGGATATCCAAGACTCGCCCATCAGCGCTACGCAACTGGGTCAGCTGCTGGTACGCATCAAAGACAACACTATCAGCGGCAACATTGCCAAGACTGTGTTTGAAGCCATTGCCAATGGCGAAGGTGATGCGGACAGCATCATTGAACAGCGCGGCTTAAAGCAGGTTACCGACTCTGGCGCCATTGAAGCCATTCTCGATGAAATGCTGGTCGCCAATGCCACAGAAGTTGAGGAGTACCGTGCGGCAGACGAAAACCGCCGTAAGCGTATGTTTGGTTTCTTTATCGGACAAGCCATGCGCGTCTCTAAAGGCAAAGCCAACCCACAGCAGGTGAATGAGCTCCTCAAGCAAAAGCTTGAGGGCTAATTAAGACTTACTGATAAATTATGCTGTGTTTCTGAAGCCCTGAGCGATTTTGGTAATAGCTTAGGGCTTCAGGCTTGCTTGTTTTTTCTGCAACAACTTTTTAGCTACACTGCGCTTGTTAAGCTCTCGCAGTGCTTGGCTCAACTTGCCTTGCAAAGCTGGGTCATTGCAGGCGGAGTTATTGCTTAATGCAATATAAACGGATTCTGTAACACGAACCTGTGCCAGCGCCTCTAACTCATCCTGCGCCGCCAAAGCCTGTAAACTCAAGTCTAATTCATACCCATCTGCCAGTAAAAAATCCGCTTTACCATTAAGAATGGCTTGTACTGCCTCGCGCTGATTAGCCACTTCAAGTCCCTGCTGCACATCCATCTCACCTAGCCAGGGTGTTAGTAATCCCTGTTCAATCTGTGCTGGCCAGTAGACCGCTCTTAAGCCTCGTAAGGCTGGGGTTTGCTTCAGATCTGCCAACTCTGCATAACGAAACCAAAGCTGATAGCGCGCTTGCCAATAAGCCGGTTCGAGGAGCAGCGCATCTGCATGCTCCAGCAAATCCAAGCGCGCAGACAGCCACATATCCACCTGCCCCGAAGCAAATGCCCGCAAACCTTCTTCATAGCTATCCACGGGTAACAGGTTTATTTTAATACCGGCTTGCTTGGCTAACTCGCGGCTTAACTGTGCATCTACGCCAGTGCCCTGCTCGTTGCTATAGGGCGGCTGTGTGCCAAGTGCTACAGCGACAATATTCGTGCAGCTTTCAGGCACAGGAATATCGGCCTGCGCGGCGTTGGCAGCCAGCAGTCCTACTCCTAACAACAGCGGTAAAAATGCGCGCGATTTAATCAAAGTCAGCCATCTTCAAAAAGAGTTAAAAAACCCGCCTATGAATAGCGGGTTTTTGTTGTGCCACGTATTTTAACAGCTTACAGCGCGGCGTCTAACTCAGGAATAACATCAAACAAGTCGGCGACCAAACCATAGTCAGCCACTTGGAAGATAGGCGCATCCGCATCTTTGTTAATCGCAACAATGACTTTAGAGTCTTTCATGCCGGCTAAATGCTGGATAGCACCTGAGACACCTACCGCTATATACAGGTCAGGGGCAACGATCTTACCGGTTTGACCCACCTGTAAATCGTTGGGTACAAAACCTGCGTCAACCGCCGCACGGGAAGCACCTACAGCACCGCCTAACTTATCAGCTAGGGCGTAAAGCATGTCAAAGTTTTCACCACTTTGCATACCGCGGCCACCCGAAATAACCACACGCGCTGCAGTTAAGTCCGGTCGGTCAGACTTAGCGATTTCCTCACCAACAAAGGTTGAAATACCTGCATCAACACCCGCAGCAATATTTTCTATAGCTGCACTACCGCCTTCTGCAGCAGCGGCATCAAAGCCTGTGCCACGCACAGTAATCACTTTAATGTCAGCACTGGATTGCACAGTAGCAATCGCATTACCTGCATAGATTGGACGCTTGAAGGTATCTGGGCTTTCAACAGAAATAATCTCGGAGATCTGATCCGTATCCAGCAGTGCAGCCACACGTGGCAACAGGTTTTTACCCGTGGTGGTAGCTGGGGTTAAAACATGGCTGTACGCCTTGGCTTGCTCTGCGACGAGCAACGCTACGTTTTCCGGCAATTGATGCGCATAGGCAGCGTTATCTGCCACCAACACCTTGGTTACGCCCTCTACCTTTGCCGCTGCTTCACCTGCTGCAGCGCAGTTCTCACCGGCCACTAAAATATGAATATCATCACCAATGGCCTTAGCTGCACTCACTGTGTTTAGAGTTGCAGCACCCAGCGCGCTATTGGAGTGTTCAGCAATTACTAAAATAGCCATTAGATCACCTTCGCTTCATTTTTTAACTTATCAACCAACTCAGCTACATCCTTAACCTTAATGCCAGCGCTGCGTTGAGCCGGGGCTTCGACCTTGAGCGTCTTAAGCGTGGAGCCCACCGAAACCCCCAATGCGTCAGGCGTTTGCGTCTCTAGCGGCTTGCGCTTGGCCTTCATAATGTCTGGCAACTTGGCATAACGTGGCTCATTCAAGCGCAAATCCGTGGTGACAATAGCAGGCAGTTTCAGCGCTACGGTTTGAAAACCACCATCAATCTCACGCGTTACACTCACTGTATCGCCATCGACCTCAACCTTAGAGGCAAAGGTGCCTTGGGCAAAGCCTGTCAACGCTCCAAGCATCTGACCCGTTTGATTGTTATCGCTATCAATGGCTTGTTTACCCAGCAAAATCAACTGCGGCTGTTCTTGGTCGGCAACCGCTTTAAGAATTTTCGCCACCGCCAACGAGCCAAGCTCGGCATCAGTTTCGACTAGAATCGCACGATCAGCACCTAACGCCAGCGCCGTACGTAATTGTTCTTGCGCTGCTGTTGGACCTACACACACAGCAACAACTTCAGTGGCAATCCCTTTTTCTTTTAAACGAATGGCTTCTTCTACGCCAATTTCACAAAAAGGGTTCATGGACATTTTCACATTGGCCAGTTCAACGCCCGTATTGTCCGCTTTAACGCGAACCTTAACGTTATGGTCGACCACACGCTTGACAGCTACTAGAACCTTCATAGATTCCTCGTTATCTCCGGATGAATAAAACCCGCAAGGCAAGCCCAGCAGAGTAGTTAAAACCTCAATAAAAAAAACACTTTAAGAGGTTTGCAAAACAGTAAAACAGTAAAACACAATAGGGTAGGTTATCTTGAACGCAACAAGCGATGCGGTCAACTAAACAGCCCAAGCACATTACTCTTAGCAGTGATTCTAAACAGGATCTCAATAAATTCAAACGATCGTTTGCATTTATTCTATCGACCATGGTAGATATACTCGCTAACAGCCTAACTAATCTGGCTCAACTGTCCACCAACCTATAAAATAACAACATTACGTATATGAAGTAGGAGAACGCTTGTGGAACGCGAATTCATGGATTTCGATGTCGTCATTGTAGGAGCAGGCCCTGCCGGTTTGTCTGCTGCCTGTCGTTTAAAACAAAAAGCTAGCGAGGCTGGCAAAGAAATCAGCGTCTGCGTCGTAGAAAAAGGCTCTGAAGTCGGTGCACACAGTCTTTCTGGCGCCGTATTTGAACCGCGCGCGCTAAACGAGCTTTTTCCTGATTGGAAGGACATGGGTGCGCCCCTAAACGTGCCAGTTAAGCGCGATGACATTTATCTGTTTAAAAATGCTGAAAAAGCCCAAAAAATCCCCGGCTTCTTTGTGCCCAAAACCATGCACAATGAAGGCAACTACATTATCTCCCTCGGTAACCTATGCCGCTGGTTAGCTGAACAAGCAGAAAACCTTGGCGTAGAAGTATATCCCGGCTTTGCCGCGCAGGAAGTTCTTATTAATGATGCGGGCGCTGTGTATGGCATCCTCACCGGCGATATGGGCGTAGACCGTGACGGCAATCCCAAAGAGGGCATGTACACCCCCGGCATGGAGTTACGCGCCAAGTACACTCTGTTTGCTGAAGGCTGCCGTGGCCACCTAGGCAAACAACTTCTTGCACGTTACCAGCTGGAAAGTGATTGTGATCCCCAGCACTACGGTATTGGCATCAAAGAAATTTGGGATATTGATCCTGCCAAGCACGAAGAAGGACTGGTAGTTCACACTGCAGGCTGGCCACTGAATGACGAAAACCCTGGCGGCTCATTCCTGTATCACACGGAAAATAACCAAGTGGCGGTGGGTTTGATTGTTGACCTGTCCTACAGCAATCCCCACTTGTCACCGTTTGACGAATTCCAACGCTATAAACATCACCCGGTGATCAAGCAGTATCTTGAGGGCGGCACGCGTGTTTCCTATGGCGCACGGGCGCTAACCAAGGGCGGCTTTAACTCCATACCAAAAATGGTTTTCCCCGGTGGTGCGCTAATTGGCTGCGATCTCGGCACGCTCAACTTTGCCAAAATTAAGGGCAATCACACTGCCATGAAATCAGGCATGCTGGCAGCTGATGCCGCTGCAGAAGCTTTAGTAGGCGGCTCAGAAGGTGGTGATGAACTCACAGCCTACGTGCAAGGCTATAAAAATAGCTGGTTGTATGACGACCTGTACCGCAGTCGCAACTTTGGCGCAGCCATTCATAAATTTGGCGCGCTGATGGGTGGAGCATTTAACTTTATCGACCAAAATATCTTTGGCGGTAAAATCCCCGTCACTTTACGCGATCAAACCCCAGACTATGCGCGCTTAAAGAAAGCCAATGAAGCGGCAAAAATTGATTACCCCAAGCCCGACGGCAAGCTCAGCTTCGACAAACTCAGCTCAGTATTTATTTCTAACACCGCGCACGAAGCGAATCAGCCGGTGCACTTAAAGCTGACTGACCCAAGCATCCCAGTGGAGCAAAACCTGCCTCTGTATGACGAGCCCGCACAGCGTTACTGCCCAGCAGGCGTATACGAAATAGTCGATGCGGACGAAGGTGGCAAACGTCTACAAATCAACGCCGAAAACTGTGTACATTGCAAAACCTGCGACATCAAAGATCCCGCGCAAAACATCACTTGGGTTCCACCCGAAGGTGGCGGTGGACCTAACTACCCCAACATGTAAACAGCAAAAGCCCTCGTTAAAGAGGGCTTTTTTATGTGCAAATCGCGCGTGTAGCTAAGCCTTCCCCTCGCTATAAATCACTCCATCGCGCCACAGCTTCCATTCACCCGGCTGATACAACACCCAGGCTTCGTTGTCCGTTAATGGGTCAGTGGCTATTACAGTAACTACATCATTGGGGGTGGTTTCCGCATGGAAATCCACAGTCACATCTGCATCTTTTAACGTGGCAGGTCCAAAGGGTGCACGGCGCGTGATATGCGTCATCTTTGTGGTGCAATAACTAAACAACCAATCACCATTGCTGAGCAAGCAGTTAAACACCCCCGCTTGGCGAAACTCATCACATGCTTCTACCAGCACTGTCAATAACTCATCCAATGAGGGTAACTGCGTGAAGTAACTACGCAAACGATTGAGCAGCTCACAAAAAGCCGCTTCGCTGTCTGTATCACCCACAGGCTGATAAAAACCTTGCGCCGGTGCAAAGTCTGCCAATTGGCCGTTATGGGCAAAACACCAGTTCTGCCCCCACAGCTCGCGCACAAAAGGATGGGTGTTGGCTAAGCTGACCGCCCCGACATTGGCTTGGCGAATATGGCCAATCACTGCCGTGCTTTTAATCGGATAACGCTGCACTAATTGGGCCACTTCAGAGTCGGCACTGGCTTGTGGGTCTTGGAATAAACGCAGACCACGCCCCTCATAAAACCCTATGCCCCAGCCGTCTCGATGCGGCCCAGTTCGCCCACCACGCTGCATCAAACCGGTAAAGCTAAACACTATATCCGTGGGCACATTGGCACTCATGCCTAATAATTCACACATATTTCAACCTGTTTATGCAGCTTCATCTTGAGGCTACAACGAAAATCCATATTAAATTCGCCCAGAGCGAGTGTTACCCTGACCATGTTCCATGGTTAAAATCTCTTGCAATGTTGGCTCAACCGGTTCGTTGTTAGCGTAGGCGGCGGGCGCTGACTTGGTTGTTCCTTGGGAGGTTTTTTTGTTGTCTTTTTCTGTATTTTTAGCAGACTGCGTTTTGCTCGGTCTGTTTCTTAACAGCAACCAGCGCAGCAACACAAAGAACAAATACACCACAAAAGCGGCAGCGCCAACCATGGTTAAATCTGCCAAAGCACGCCAAGCATCATTGTTCACCTTAAACAATATATCCATCGCGGCCATAGCAAAAGCGGGTACATAATTACTGCCATTGGGATCCGCCAAGGTTGGAGTAAACAGCACGACTGCAGCAATCACCCACAACGGCTCACGCAAGTAGCGCCACATCCAGCCCGTGAAAAACGTCCATACCCAAAAGCAGCCTAGCGCAGCCAGCAAATAAAGCCCCCACGCCACTTCATATTCATTAGTAAATATCGAACTGTCCAAACGAAACTCACTTTTAAAATAATGCTAACACGCACCAGCAACACAGCTATGCTGCCTTTACTGCCACTCGCCGCACGATATACATGGCTACAAGCATGCATGCACTTAAACAAAGAATCAGCAACTGCCAGCCAAAATGCTGCCAAATCCAGCCGCCAGTATAACCCACCACACTAGAGCCTAAATAGTAGGCACACAAATATAGTGCGGAAGCCTGTGCACGGGCGCTACCGGCTTTTTGCCCCACCAAACCACTAGCCACAGCATGCGCTGCAAAAAAACCTATGGTAAACAACGCCAACCCTAACACTATGGCCGGCAGCCATACTACCAAGCACAACCAAGCGCCGAGCAGCATCGTTAGTAACGAGGCCATCAGCACCTTAGCAGCACCAAAACGAGCCACCCAACGCCCACTCCAATTCGAGCTCAGAATGCCAAACAAATAGACAACAAATAAAAACCCAATCAGGGTGCTGGACAGATTAAACGGCTCTGCGGTCAGATAAAAACCTATGTAGTTAAACAGCGCCACAAAACTGCCCATTAATAAGAATGACAGCAAAAACAACACACGCAATTCTGGATTGCGTAAGTGCCGGGTGAAATTAGCTAACAAGCCTGAAAGAGACAACGGCTGGGCAATAAAGTGGCGTGCTTTTGGCAGCAACCAAATGAACAGCACACAGGCCAACAAACCCAGCGCGGCAATACCGCCCAGCGCCAAAGGCCAGCCACCCAAATCATTTAAACCACCCGCCAAGAGACGACCTAATAAGCCACCTAAAGCAGTACCACTGATATAGAGCCCCATGGCCACCGGCAAAGAGCGTGGGTCAAACTCCTCGCCCACGTAAGCCATTGCCAACGCGGGCAAACCACTTAGCGCCAACCCTAATAAAGTACGCAGCAACAATAACCAGTGCCAATTGGTCGTCAACGCACTGGCCACACCCAAGCTACACGCCAGTACCAACGCCACCACCATCATCGGTTTGCGCCCCCAGCTTTCGCTTAGAGCGCCAGCGATAAGCAAACCAAAGGCCAAACTGAAGGTAGTCACCGACAGCGCCAAACTACTGCTGGCTGAAGATACCGCAAAATACTCGGCCAGCTCTGGCAAAATTGGCTGTACGGAGTACAGCAATGCAAAGGTGGCTAAGCCGGCGCAGAACAAGGCAAAAGTAGCGCGTCGGTACTCAGCAGTACCGCGAACTATAAAGGGAATATCTTGCTCAACACAGGCAGACATAGCTCACCAAAAGTAATCAACCACAGACAAGAACGCATTGTACTGAGCAAGTCGTTAGCTTGCATAGGATTTAGCTACCTTCTATATATCTAGCAGGTCTGGCGTAAGACGCTTAAAAGATTCATGGCATTAATCCACTGGCATGGCATACGCGACCACATTTGGATGAGGATCCGTTATTTCCGCCTCTAAAACATTACTAAAGACGATTTTTTGCACGAAAACATTAACAATTCGAGGCTAAACATAAAAAAGATAATACACTGCCTCGTTAAACGACTTGAGTGCCGGGTGCCGAGGTGCTGATTAGTTACCTTTCAGTGCGGCAGACTTAACCGTACAGACTGATAACTTTGAGCTTTAAATAGCTACCCGCGCATACACAGCGTAAGCTGGCTCCTCGTAAGGATGCGCCTGTTTAAACGCTTGTATCACCGCCTCGAGCGCTGCTTCTTGCACCAGAATTTCTACGCGCCACTCCGGCAGTTGCTCCAGCTTGTTGGCCTGACCAATAAAAGGCTGAGCGCCCGGCATCGGCTCAAACTGGCCTTGCCCCAGCACCTGCCAGCAGCAACGCTGATACTCGCCTTGCACGCCTGCACCAGCAGCAAACACCGCTTCTTTTACGCTTTCTAGATGTGTTTCCGGGATATAAAAAACCAATGTATACATATCTAAGGAGATCTCGTTTAAGCTTCATGCCCGTATGTTAGCGCGTCAGCAGGTTCAACATAATAGAGCGATTGCATATACACACGGCATTGCAGCTTTGTTAACATACTTTGCAATAAAATATTTAATCGGAGCATTCTTTGTGATCAAACCGCGGCTCGCACCACTGGTATTCGCCGTACTCATGTCTTTATACATGGTTAGCGGCATGACCTTTGTCATTACTTGGGTAAATACAGGCTTAAGTGCTGGATTCTTATTGCGCTGGGCAAAAGCATTTACAGTGGCATGGCCAATCGCATTTTTACTGGTAATGGTTGGTGCACCGCGGATTCGACATTTTGTTGAAGGCTTGGTGGATAAACCACCACAACCTTAATCCGTTTTAGCTGCTGCTCCTTAAACAGACCAGCAGCTAAACATCTGTTATAGCCGACGTAAAATCACGCTACCAATGGAATATCCTGCACCAAAGGAACTCAGTACACCCAAGGCACCGCTGGGCAAATCATCCTGATGCAAGTGGAAGGCAATAACCGAACCCGCCGAGCTGGTATTAGCATAACTATCCAAAATCACTGGGGCTTCATGAGCTTCAGCATCACGTCCCAGCAGCTTACGGGTGATTAGGTGATTCATGCTCAGGTTGGCCTGATGCAGCCAAAAACGACGTACATCTTGGGCAGACAATTCATTGCTGGCTAGATGCTCGCCAATTAACTCAGCCACCATCGGGCAGACTTCGCGGAACACTTTGCGCCCTTCTTGCACGAATAGCTTATCTGTAGCGTCCACACACTCTTCGGCACAGCGGTTAAGAAAGCCGAAATTATTGCGAATGTTATTGGAGAAACTTGTTTTAAGCTTACTGCTCACCACTTCCCATTGATAGGCCGAAGTAGCCAGTTCAGCCTCTTCTAAAATAACGGCCGTACAGGCATCACCAAAAATAAAGTGGCTGTCACGATCGCGGAAATTCATATGAGCGGTGCATATCTCTGGGTTAACCATCAATACCGCACGTGCTTGACCGGTTTGAATGGCATTGCTGGCTGCTTGAATACCGAAGGTCGCAGAAGAACACGCCACATTCATATCATAAGCAAAGCCATCGATACCTAAGGCGGCCTGCACTTCAATCGCCACCGCAGGATAAGGGCGCTGCAAGTTAGAACAGGCGACAATCACCGCATCTATATCCGCTGCAGTGCGTCCTGCTCGTTGCATGGCTTGCTTAGCAGCGGCTACCGCCATCTCGCACAGAATGCTCATCTGGTCATTGCTGCGCTCAGGGATACGCGGCTTCATGCGCTGCGGATCTAAAATACCGGCTTTATCAGTGACAAAACGGCTTTTAATTCCCGATGCTTTGACGATAAATTCTGAACTGGACTCAGGCTGCGCTTGCATACTGCCATCGGCAATGGCTTGCGCATGCTCTTGATTGTACTGGCGTGCCCAACAGTTAAATGCCTCGACCAACTCGTCGTTGGAAATGCTTTGACTTGGGGTAAACAGGCCTGTGCCACTGATAACTATTTTTTTCATGCTCTACCCTCTGCTACAGATTATGCTTGACCGCTGTGCGGCTATCATTATTTTTACGCGAGCATGCATACCGGAGCATGGATGCCTACGCTTTGATTATTGCGCGTTGGTTACATCCACCAAGCGCAGCTCTTTAGGCATAGAAAACGTCACATTTTCGGCGCGACCGTCCAATTCTTGCGCTATGGTTGCGCCCCATTCCTGCAACTGTGCAATCACCCCTTGCACTAATATTTCGGGAGCAGAAGCCCCGGCTGTCATACCCACAATGGCATCATCAGCAAACCAATGACGCTGCATATCTTCAGCACCATCAATTAAATAAGCCGGTGTTCCCATGCGTTCAGCCAGCTCACGCAAGCGATTAGAGTTAGAGCTATTAGGGCTACCCACCACTAACACCACATCGCAATCTCTGGCTAATTGTTTCACTGCATCTTGGCGGTTTTGTGTGGCGTAGCAAATATCATCTTTACGTGGCCCGCTAATCGCTGGAAAACGCGCTCTTAACACATCAATTACGCGACTGGTATCGTCCATCGACAGGGTAGTTTGGGTTACAAAAGCGAGGGTTTCTGGGTTTTTAACTTCGAGTGCAGCCGCATCCTTTTCGTCTTCAACCAAATAAATCTGCCCACCTTGGCTGTTATCGTACTGCCCCATGGTACCTTCCACCTCTGGGTGGCCCGCATGACCGATCAGTACACACTCGCGACCGTCGCGGCTGTAACGCAGTACTTCTAGGTGTACTTTGGTTACCAATGGGCAAGTTGCATCAAAAACTTTTAATCCGCGCCTTTCGGCTTCATTTTGCACGGCTTTGGATACGCCGTGCGCGCTAAAAATCACAATAGCGTCGTCAGGTACCTGATGTAGTTCTTCAACAAATACCGCGCCACGCTCACGCAGATCTTCAACCACAAACTTGTTATGCACCACCTCATGGCGTACATAAATCGGCGGTTGAAACACCTCCAGTGCACGATTGACTATCTCAATAGCACGATCCACTCCAGCACAAAAACCACGGGGATTGGCCAGTTTAATCTGCATAAAAAACCTCGTTAGCCGTTAACCACTTCAACAATTTCCACCTCGAAGGTGATATCACGTCCGGCTAGAGGGTGATTAAAATCGACGGTGACTTCTTTGTCATCAAAGGCTTTAACTACGCCGGGAATTTCGCCACCTGCAGCGTCCCGAAACATCACCATCACGCCATACTCGAGTTCTAGCTCGGTAAAATTCTTACGCGGCATCACCTGTACGTTCTGCTCATTGGGGCGACCAAAGCCGCGCTCAGGAGGAATCACAATACTACGTTTATCGCCAGCCTTAAAACCAAACAGCGCTTGTTCAAAGCCTGGCAACAGATTACCGTCGCCCACGGTAAAGGTGGCGGGCTCTTTATCGAAATTGCTATCAACCACATCGCCGCTTTCCAGCTTCAAAGCAAAATGCAAGGTCACTGTGCTCTGCTGGCCAATTCGTTGTTCACTCATGGTTTGTATCCTTTGATTAGGCTTTTTTGGCGGACGAGTTCATTAGCATGTCCAAAATCAACATGATCGCCCCCACAGTAATGGCACTGTCGGCCACATTAAACGCTGGAAAGTACCACTGGGTTTTCCAGTGTACTAAAATAAAATCCACCACATGGCCCAGCACCACGCGGTCATATAAATTGCCCAAAGCGCCACCCAGCACCAGCGCTAGAGCTATACCTACCCAGCGCTCGTGTGATTGCAAACGCTTGAGCCAGACCAATAAAACGCTACTCGCCACAACGGCAATCAGCGCAAAAAACCAACGCTGCCAGCCGGTTTCATCAGCTAAAAAGCTAAAAGCTGCGCCGCGGTTGTAGGCCAGCGTCCAGCTAAATAAGTCAGGGATGATGACAACCTGCTCATACAGCGACAAATTATTTTCAAACCACTGTTTGCTAGCCTGATCAAGCACGAGCACAAACAGCGTTAGCCACAGCCATTTAAGCTGCCCCAAGCCAGCCATGCCCTTAGGCATAGTGACGTACCTCGCCTTGGCCTTCAATGTTCTCAATACAACGACCACACAACTCAGGATGTTCAGCATGACTACCGACATCCGCTAAATGGTGCCAGCAACGGCCACACTTACTATGAACTGATTTGAGAATATGCACACGCAGACCAGCCACATCGGTTGCTACTGCCGTATCAGGCGCACTGGCTAAAGGTTGCACGTCGGCTGTTGAAGTAATCATCACAAAACGTAATTCATTACCCAAGCTTTTCAGCAATTGCGCCAACTGCTCATCCGCATACAGAGTCACTTCAGCCTGCAGATTACCACCCACCGCTTTAGCATTACGCTGGTTTTCTAGTTCTTTGTTAACGGCATCTTTAACCGCCATCACCTGCTCCCAGTAGCTTGCACCCAGCGCAGCAGTTTCGGGTAAGCGCGGTAAGCCTGCGTACCAAGTATTCAGCATCACCGACTCATTGCGCTCACCGGGTAGGTTTTGCCAGATTTCGTCTGCGGTAAAACTCAGCACCGGAGCAATCCAACGCACCAGGGCTTCAGCAATATGGTACAAAGCCGTTTGGCAGGAACGTCGTGGCAGGCTGTCTGCACCAGTGGTGTATTGGCGATCTTTGATGATATCCAGATAAAAACCGCCCAACTCTTGCACACAGAAGTTATGCACTTTCTGATACACGCTGTGGAAACGGTAGTCGTTGTAAGAGCTATCAATTTCATCCTGTAAGCGCGCCGCAGCATCCATCACCCAACGATCAAGGGCCAGCATTTGCTCTGGTTCGACGCAATCTTTGGCTGGATCAAAACCGTTTAAGTTAGCCAGCAAAAAGCGGGCGGTATTGCGAATGCGGCGATAGGCATCAGCACTGCGCTGCAAAATAGTTTGCGATACGGACATTTCACTGGCGTAATCCGTCGAAGACACCCATAGACGTAAAATGTCTGCGCCTAGGGTTCCGGTCACTTCTTGGGGTGCAATCACATTGCCCATAGACTTAGACATCTTGCGGCCTTTTTCATCCACAGTAAATCCATGGGTGAGCAAGCCACGGTAAGGCGCATGGCCGTCAATGGCACAGCCGGTTAACAGCGATGAATGGAACCAGCCACGGTGCTGATCCGAGCCTTCCAAATACAGGTCCGCAAGCGGGCCTTCACTATGCCCTAGCGAGTGTGAACCACGCAGCACGTGCCAATGGGTCGTGCCGGAATCAAACCACACATCCAGCGTATCACTAATTTTTTCGTAATCTGGCGCTTCATCACCCAACAGCTCAACCGCATCCAGTTTAAACCACGCCTCGATGCCACTCTGTTCAATACGTTGCGCCACGGCTTCCATCAGCTCAACCGTGCGCGGATGCAGCTCGCCGGTTATTTTGTGCAAGAAGAACGGAATTGGCACGCCCCAGTTACGCTGACGGGAAATACACCAATCAGGGCGACCAGCAATCATATTATGCAGACGCGCTTGTCCCCAAGCTGGAGTGAACTGAGTTTGCTCAATCGCATTCAGTGCGCGCTTACGTAGGCTATCGCCTTGCTCAACAACAGTATCCATACCGACAAACCACTGCGCAGTTGCACGGTAAATCAATGGGGTTTTATGACGCCAGCAGTGCATGTAGCTGTGTTGAATTGATTCATGCTTTAACAGTGCGCCAACTTCTTCAAGTTTAGCGACAATGTTAGCGTTGGCTTTCCAAATAAACTGACCACCAAAAAACTCAAGCTCAGGTTCAAATACGCCATTGCTTTGCACGGGCCGTAATATTTCATCTTGGTGCATGCCATACTTCAGGCAGGTATAAAAGTCATCTTCACCGTAGGCAGGCGCCGAGTGCACCACACCTGTGCCTGAATCCAGTTCCACATAGTCGGCTAAATAAACCGGTGCCATGCGCTCATAAATAGGGTGTTTAAAGTTAATGTTTTCCAGCGCGGTTCCCGGTGCGCGGGCAATCACTTCACCGGTTAATTCGTAACGCTGCAGCGCGCTCTCAGCTAGGCTTTCTGCCATTAGCAATAAACGCTCGCCCACATCGACCAAAGCATACTCAGCTTCAGGGTGAATGTTCAGCGCTTGGTTACCCGGAATAGTCCATGGCGTGGTGGTCCAGATAACCATCTGCACGGGTTTGCTCAGCGCATCTACACAAAAGGCTTGCGCTAATTTTTCTGGCTCGGCACAGGTAAAGCCTACATCGATGGCATCCGACTGCTTGTCTTGATACTCAACTTCAGCCTCAGCCAGTGCCGAACCGCAATCAAAACACCAGTTGACGGGCTTTAAACCTTGAAACACAAACCCCGCCTCAACCATTTTTGCTAAGGCACGGACAATGCCAGCCTCATTGGCAAAATCCATCGTTTTATACGGATTATCCCATTCGCCCAGCACACCTAGGCGAATAAAGTCGGCTTTTTGCCCTTCGATCTGTTGCGTTGCGTAATCGCGGCATAGCTCACGCACCTTGTCTGCAGGCAGGTTTTTACCGTGTTTCACTTCCACGCGGTGCTCAATCGGCAAACCATGACAATCCCAACCGGGCACATAGGGTGCATCAAATCCAGATAGGGTTTTGCTACGCACAATAATGTCTTTAATGATCTTGTTAACCGCATGACCAATATGAATATCGCCGTTGGCATAGGGAGGGCCATCGTGCAAAATAAACCGCGGTCGCCCTTCACCTGCCTGACGCATTTTTTGGTACAGGTTAATACTGTCCCAATACGCAAGCATCTGTGGTTCACGATTAGGCAAGCCTGCCTTCATCGGGAAAGCCGTTTGCGGTAGGTTTAACGTGCTTTTGTAATCGGTCATGTTCTTTCCAAGGTTTTATTTGAATAATATTTTAAAGACGATGTTTCATCGCGTACTGCTGCCAATACAATCGTGCGAGGCGAATATCTTCTGTGATGGCTGCTTGCAACGCGTCCAACGAGGTAAACTTTTCTTCATCACGCAATTTTTGGTGAAAAACCACGGTCATGCGCTGTCCGTATAAATCTTCAGCAAAGTCTAGCAGATGCACTTCTAAGTACGCACGCCCACTCTGCTCTACTGTTGGCCTGGTACCTATATTGGCTACTGCTGCCACACTGCGCCCATCGGCCAGATGCGCCTGCACCACAAACACGCCCTGCATCGGCGCTAGATAACGCTTGAGTTGCACGTTGGCAGTTGGCGCATGCAAAGTGCGACCCAGCTTTTGCCCATGCATCACACGACCACTAATACTAAAGGGCCGCCCCAACAAACGCTCTGCCAAGGGCAAATCAGCCTCGGCCAACGCTTGACGTATCAACGTGCTGCTGATGCGCTGCTTAGCTTGCATCACGGTAGTCGTCGGCTCCACTGAAAAACCACACTCAGCGCCTGTAGCCTGTAAAAATGCGAAATCACCACTGCGATCGCAACCAAAGCGAAAATCATCACCCACTTGCAAGTGCTTGACATTCAGGGCTTTTACTAAGACTTGGCGGACAAACTCTTGTGCGCTGAGCTGTTGGAATTTGCGGTTAAACGCCACGCAAAGCACCCAGTCCACCCCCAGTTGTTGAAACAACTCAAGCTTGTCCCGCAAACGCGTTAAGCGCACAGGTGCTTGTTCGGGTTTGAAGTATTCCAGTGGCTGTGGCTCAAAGATAATGACACAGCTAGGCAAGCTGAGTTGTTTTGCGCGCACGGCCAAACTCTGCAAAATCTGTTGGTGCCCTAAGTGCACCCCATCGAAATTGCCAATAGTCGCCACACAGCCTTGCGCGCTAGGGCGAACATTATGTAAACCGCGAACCAGTTGCATAACTGCCATCTTGCTTAAAAAACGTCCGATTATACCCGCTAGAGATAAGCGCAACAATGAAATACGGATATTGAGCAGTCTTTGAAAATACTGCTGCACCTATCCGCATGTTGGTGAACGGTAGCTCTGCACAAACAGATCGTCTGCCGAGCCACGAGGATTAGTAAGTCAAGGCCACTCTAAAAAACTCATGACGCTGTTAGGGCTAGGCATAGGTTGACACACCCCTTACTTCAAGCGACGTTCAATTCCTTTTTCCACTAAAATTTTAGCGGAAATTTCCTCGATCGAAAAATGGGTCGTATTAATAAAATTAATGTTTTCGCGCGCAAATAACCCCTCAACCTCGCGCACCTCAAACTCGCACTGTGCATAGCTGGCGTAACGGCTGTTGGGTTTGCGTTCGTGGCGAATAGCCGCCAAACGGTCCACATCAATGGTTAAACCAAATAGCTTCTCACGATGTTCTTTGAGTGATTTGGGCAGTTGCATCGACTCCATATCCTCTTCAGTCAGCGGATAGTTGGCCGCACGAATCCCATACTGCATCGCCATATATAAGCACGTCGGCGTTTTTCCACAACGTGATACGCCCACCAATATAATGTCTGCGCTGTCGTAATGGCGCGTATGACCGCCATCATCGTTTTCTAGCGCATAGTGCACCGCATCAATACGATCCATATAGTTACTGCTATGGGTGATGGAGTGCGATTTACCCACGGAATAACTGGAGTGCGTGGCTAACTCTTCCTCTAATGGCGCTAAGTAACTGGCAAAAATATCCACGCGAAACGCATTGGCTTGCGCCAAAATATCGCGAATCTGTGCATCAATCACAGTATCAACCACTACCGGACGCGCCTGATCGGCTTCAGCAATTCGGCCAATTTCCTCAACAATCGCATGCGCCTTATCCGCTGTATCTATGTAGGGACGGGTGATAAAGCGAAACTCTATCCCATCAAATTGGGCCAACAAACTTTGCCCTAATGTTTCAGCGGTAATACCTGTGCCATCTGAGATAAACAAAGCTGTTCGTTTCATAGTTATAAAAAAGCCTTAAGTAAATAGAGATTGTCGGCTATTATAGAGCACTAGTTTTGCAAATAAACATGCAAAATATTATTACCACTGGTTTGCTGTTAAGTAACCACGGTCAATTTGACCTTTTTAGAAACAAACGTGGAGAGATCACCTTGGTTGAATACGTAGTTTCCCTCGACAAGCTCGGCAATCACGACGTAGAACGCGTCGGTGGCAAAAACGCCTCCCTTGGCGAAATGATTAGTAATTTATCTGGAGCTGGGGTAAGCGTTCCCGGTGGTTTTGCCACTACCTCACAAGCCTACCGCGACTTTATTGATGCCAACCATCTAGACGAGCGGATTAATAACTTGCTCGACACTCTTGATGTTGATGACGTTAACGCCCTTGCCGAAGCAGGCGCGCAAATCCGTCAATGGATCATGGACGCCGACTTCCCGCCTCAACTAAATGACGACATACGCACTGCTTTTGCCGAAATGGCGCAAGGCAATGACAATATGGCCGTTGCGGTACGCTCATCTGCTACCGCTGAAGACTTGCCAGACGCCTCCTTTGCTGGACAGCAAGAAACCTTCTTGAATATTCGCGGTGTTGAGAACGTCATTCGCGCCGCCAAGGAAGTATTCGCGTCACTGTTTAACGACCGCGCCATCGCCTACCGTGTACACCAAGGCTTTGACCATCGTCAGGTTGCCCTGTCGGCTGGCGTACAACGCATGGTACGCTCAGAAACTGCCGCAGCTGGTGTGATGTTTACTCTGGACACTGAATCAGGTTTCCGCGATGTTGTGTTTATTACCGGTGCCTATGGCTTAGGTGAAACCGTTGTTCAAGGCGCGGTTAACCCAGACGAATTTTACGTGCACAAGCCCACCCTAGAAGCAGGTCGCCCCGCTATTTTGCGCCGCAACCTGGGCAGTAAAGCATTGAAAATGATTTACGGCGCTGAAGCCACTGCCGGCAAATCAGTAGAAACCATTCAGGTTGACCCAGCCGATCGCATGCGCTTTGCACTCTCTGACGCGGAAGTCACCGAGCTGGCCAAACAAGCCATGATCATCGAAAAGCATTACGGCTGCCCAATGGATATTGAGTGGGCTAAAGACGGCGACGACGGCAAGCTTTACATTGTGCAGGCGCGCCCAGAAACCGTAAAAAGCCGCAGCAACCTTAATGTAATGGAGCGCTACCTGCTCAAAGAAAAAGGTACAGTACTGGCGGAAGGTCGTGCTATTGGTCAGCGCATTGGTACTGGTCCGGTACGCATCATTAACGATGTCGCAGAAATGGACAAAGTACAGCCCGGTGACGTGTTAGTTTCAGATATGACCGACCCTGACTGGGAACCAGTGATGAAGCGCGCCAGCGCCATCGTCACCAACCGCGGTGGTCGTACCTGTCACGCTGCTATTATCGCCCGCGAGCTAGGTATTCCTGCAGTCGTTGGCTGCGGCAACGCCACCACAGCACTGAAAGATGGTCAAGGCGTAACCGTATCCTGCGCCGAAGGCGATACCGGTTATGTCTTTGAAGGCGAATTAGGCTTTGATGTACGCACCAGTTCTGTTGATGCAATGCCTGATATCCCTTTCAAAATTATGATGAACGTAGGTAACCCCGACCGCGCCTTTGATTTCGCTCAAATACCCAACGAAGGTGTTGGCTTGGCGCGTCTTGAGTTCATTATTAACCGCATGATCGGCGTCCACCCCAAAGCGCTGCTCAACTTTGACAGCATGACACCTGAGTTAAAAGACAGTATCGAGAAACGCATGGCCGGTTATGCCAGCCCTGTAGACTTCTACATCGATAAAATTGTCGAAGGGGTGAGCACATTGGCGGCTGCGTTTTGGCCGAAAAAAGTCATTGTGCGTATGTCTGACTTTAAATCCAACGAATACGCCAACCTCATTGGCGGCAAGCTGTACGAGCCGACCGAAGAAAACCCCATGCTGGGTTTCCGTGGTGCGTCGCGCTATATCAGCGACTCGTTCCGCGACTGCTTCGAGCTGGAATGTCGTGCGATGAAAAAAGTTCGTGAAGAGATGGGCTTAACCAACGTCGAGTTGATGGTGCCCTTTGTGCGCACCACCGGTGAAGCAGCACAGGTGGTTGAGCTGCTAGCTGAGTACGGTCTCAAGCGCGGCGAAAACGGTCTGCGTCTTATTATGATGTGTGAGCTGCCGTCCAACGCACTGCTGGCTGATGAGTTCCTCGAGTACTTCGATGGCTTCTCTATCGGCTCCAACGACATGACTCAACTCTGTCTGGGTCTGGACCGTGACTCTGGCATCATTGCGCACCTGTTTGATGAGCGTGATCCAGCCGTTAAAAAGCTACTGTCCATGGCGATTCAAGCCTGCCGCAAAGCTGATAAATATATCGGCATCTGCGGTCAAGGCCCGTCTGACCACCCAGACTTAGCCCGCTGGCTCATGGAAGAAGGCATTGACACAGTGTCACTCAACCCTGACTCAGTGCTGGATACTTGGTTCTTCTTAGCTAAAGACTAGTCTAGCTGAGCCACACAAAAGAGCGTCCATGTGGCGCTCTTTTGCTTTCTATGTACAGCAGTCATACATGCCGAGCACAGCCTTTCATGTCTTCGCGCCTTATTCTTAACATATATTAAAAAGTTATTTCTAATAACCAAAAAACCATGCAATCATACGCACCCTAACGAATATTCCTGAGGGTGTTATGTCATACTTTTCCCGAATCCTTAGCTTTTTGCTGCTGAGCCTAAGCGTAGCTACTTTTGCGCAAAGTCAGCCATTAATCGAAAGCCACGAACTGCTGCCACTGCTTGAGCAAGCTCAAACACAAACCATTGATATTCGTGCGCCTGAAGCCTATGCCGCAGGTCATATCCCTAATGCAATTTCCGCTCCTTACGGTCGCTGGCGCGGTCCCGCCAATAGCCCAGGCCAGTTGGCTGACACGACCACATTTCAAGCGCTTATCCATGAGCTAGGTCTTGATTATGACCAGCACCTAGTCGTCTACTCTACCGGAGAGGACGAGACCGACTTCGGTGCTTCTGCACGGGTTTACTGGACGCTCAAGTATCTAGGCTTTAGCAATATCAGCATACTCAATGGTGGCTATAAATACTGGCAGGCGCAACAAGAGCACCCTGTTAGCCAAACCAGTAATGCTTTGCGTCCCAGTCAGATTGAGCTAAGACTACATCCTGAACTGGCCATCTTTAAAGATGAGCTGCTCAATAAGATCAGCCAGCAACAAGGTAATTTCCAGTTACTGGACTCCCGTCCACCAGCTTTTTTTCACGGGCAAATGAAAGCTCCTATGGCCACCACTCCAGGCACCATTGCCGGCGCACAGAATGCACCGTTCCAGCAGTGGTTTAATGCAGGCGATACCCGTATTCGCTCGGTAGATGAAATTAAGAAGCTGGTACAGCAACAAGGCTTGGATCAGGCCCAAGAAACCCTGTCTTTCTGTAATACCGGCCACTGGGCCGCAACCAATTGGTTTGTGTTATCCGAACTGGCCCAGCTACCTAACGTGCGTCTCTATCCAGCCTCCATGGCGGAGTGGACACAAAGCAAAACCGCCTTACCCATGGATAACGCGCCAACGCGTCTGGATCAAATTACCGCAAAGCTTCAACAACTGGTGAAATAACTCATGAACAAAAACCGTAGTGGGCTGGTGTTAGCCCTGTTCATCTTTGCTGGCTTTTTACTCTGGTCAGTGTCTATCCGCCAAAGCCTATTGTTTATCCTTGGCATTGGTTTGGGCTTAGTACTGGCTGGCATGCGCTTTGGTTTTACCACCGGTTGGCGCAACCTCATTGAAAATCGCGATCCTAGTGGTGTCTACGCGCAAATACTGTTGTTAGGCATTGCCGCCGCCATCTCGTTACCCTTGCTCGCGGCCTTCCCCACGGAACTGAATGCCGCACTAGGACCACCCAGCATCAGCTTGCTAGTTGGCGCGCTGGTGTTTGGTGCTGCGATGCAAATTGCCGATGGTTGTGGCTCTGGCACACTGTACAAGGCAGGCCTGGGCATTCCTCTGAACATGGCCATCTTGCCGATGTTTGCCCTCGGCAGCTTCTTGGGTTCGGTTCACCTTGGCTGGTGGCTCGAACTGGGTAAATTACAACCCGTTAGCTTACTCAGCTCAGCAGGTTTAAGCGGTGCTTTAATTTTAACCTTTGTCGGCTTAGCTGTATTTGCTGGCATCAGCTGGTGGTGGAGTAAAGGAGCCAAGGTTGCCCGCCCTGCTTTTAATAAAACACTTTTAATCGGTGCGGTTTTACTGGCGGTTCTGGCCGTTACTAACTTGGTTGTTGCGGGACAGCCGTGGGGCATTGTCTATGGCTTTGGCTTATGGACTGCCAAGGTGGCTCAAGCTGCTAATCTGTTCGACCCCAGTGTTAACACTTTCTGGAGCCAAGCCACCCATGCGCAAGCACTACAGCAATCAGTGTTTTTGGATCTCACCACCATTACCAACCTTGGGATTTTAGCCGGTGCTTTGTTAGTTTTTTCTGGCAAAAAAAGCGATTCACAAAGCAAACTCACCGCCAAACAATGGCTGGTCGGCATTTTGGCTGGTTTCCTACTGGGTTACAGCTCACGCTTAGCATTCGGTTGTAACGTTGGTGCGATGGTCAGCGGTATTTCTACTGGCAGTTTACACGGCTGGATTTGGGTAGTGCTGGCTTTTCTAGGTTCTTTAGCGGGTGTACGCATCCGTAAACATTATGGATACTAATCATGACGATACTCTGCAAACCACGCGTGCTAATTTTTTGGCTGGTATTGATAGGCTTTTTTGTCTGGGATTGGTACAGCTCTGAACCGGTCAATCTGCGCATGGAGCCGCCCGTTATTGCGCTAGGCTCAGGTCAAGCACCCTCAGGCGCGCACTGCGCTAGTTTCTAGCGTGCTAGAACCTGAGTAATTCACTGCGGACGACCAACAGTGTTGCTGGTCGAACCAAGACTATACCAACCCGCGTCACGCCTGACGCACAACAGCTAGGCAATAGTTTTACCGATAAAGCTCTTCTGCAGCGTGAGGCGGAGCGACTTCACCTGCAAACAAAGAGCTTTAACTCGGTAGCGGTAACCAATGCCCAAGATGAAGTGCTGGCCACATCGCCCAACACCTTAGGACTGGTCAGCAGCCTACTAACAACAGGTGGAGCTCCGGAAGCTTTGCAGGCTAAGGCACCGCTAGTCACAAAAAAGCAGCCTGTACTTGATTGCGTCCCTGCTGTTTTGCTTGATACAGCAGCGTATCCGCATGAGCAAATACTCTTTGCAGGCTCAGTTCAGAGCTGGCTGGGAACTCGACCACCCCAACGCTGACCGTCACTTGCAACGCTTTCATTTGTTTACAAAACTCTGTTTGCTCCACAGCTTGGCGGATTCGCTCGGCAAACTGCTGCATGCCCTGCGCAGCATCAGGCTCCAACATACCGAAAACAACAAACTCCTCTCCGCCCCAACGAAAGACCCTGTCAGTCATACGCGCATGCTGCACTAACAACTGAGCAAACTCCACCAACACCATATCGCCAACAAAGTGGCCATATTCGTCATTAATTTTCTTGAAATGGTCTATATCTATCAGCATAAAGCCTAACGTTTGTTCCAGCCTTTGCGCCAAAGCACGCTCGCGACTAAATTTGGCTTCTAACGTGGTTCTATTCAGCAGCTTCGTTAACTGATCATGGGTTGCCATTTGGGCAATATGCTTTTCCAAACACTCAAGCAACAAGCGGCCAAGCTCTTCACTGGTCTGCTCAAACTCTTGTAAATATAGGCTGACTTGCTCAGGGCGATGCTCAGCTGCCTGATGGACAATAATAGTGCTGAGTTCATGGGCCCGTTCATGCAGCGCATCAAACGTTTTACGCTCCACTGAGCGGTAGTTATCTTCTTTCAACCAGCGGGTCAGATGGCAGCTTTCAATAGGCAATGGCTCAACTACAGTATCCAAACTTTGCCCTAAAGCTAATGCAAATACCTGATATTTCCAGTTCTGATGCTTTACATAGGCTTTTACCAAGTCGCTCGGTAAGTTGCTTGATAAAATAGAGAACACTTGGTTGATACGTTGACTTTCGTATTCGGCTGCTTGTTTTATGTGCACCATTTTGAACAGCAAAGTACGCACCTCAACGGACAAACTAATGCATAAATCAACCACTTGGTTTAACAAGTAAGCCAAGCGGCTATAACCAAAGGAATTGCCGTAGCTGGTAACCAGTTGGCGAACCTTGTTATACAGCAACACAGCATCGGTATCGCCAAGACCTAACTGATACCAGTTAAGTGTCTGACGATACACCACGGTATAGAGGTTTTCTTGGTACTCACCGCCGATTACAGCCTCATAAAACCCATCAAGCAAAAGCTCATGGCCGGGAAGCAAGTATCCGCTGCAATGTTTTTTGCCCCAACGTTGTATTTGCTGATAAAAATTTTTATTCTGACTGAGCAGCTGTTTCGTGTAGCTTTGTATTTCAAGCTCGTGTTCGGGCTTTAATTCAAGCTTTTCTTTAAGTTTTTCAATTTTACTTAGCATTGCTTTCCCAGCTAAATGCTAATAACCACCTGTCATCAGCATGCCATTAAAACGCCACAGCCTAGCTTTTACGACAAATAAAATCTCTAACAGGTGCACAGTTTTATAATTGCCCTAAAGCTGCCAATCAATAGGGGTCTGCCCCGTCTGCAGCAAGAATTTATTACACTTACTAAAATGGCCATTACCCAAAAAGCCGCGATAGGCAGATAACGGCGATGGATGTGCTGAAGTTAGCAATAGATGTTTTCGCGTATCGAGCAAATCCGCCTTGCTGCGCGCATGCGCACCCCAGAGCATAAACACAACATGTTCGCGCTGCTGGTTTACCAACTCAATAATACGATCAGTAAATCGCTGCCAACCCTGCTTAGCGTGCGAGCCGGCCTTGGCTTGCTCAACGGTAAGAGTCGTGTTTAACAGCAACACCCCCTGCCGCGCCCAATGCTCTAAACAGCCATGTTCAGCTATGGGAATATTAAGATCGCGCTGCAGCTCTTTATAAATATTCTGCAACGACGGTGGAATAGCTACGCCTTGAGGCACTGAAAAACTTAATCCATGTGCCTGGCCTGGCCCGTGATAAGGGTCTTGCCCCAAAATAACCACCTTCACTGCAGTTAAAGGCGTTAAATTCAGCGCGTTAAAGATTAAAGGGCTGGGTGGAAAAACTTCTTTTCCCTGTTTTTTTTCTTCACGCAAAAAACTGCTCAGTGAACGCATATAAGGCTGTTCAAACTCGTCCAGCAATACGGCCTTCCAGCTTGCCTCAAGCTGCACTTCTCGTTTTGACACAAAACCTCCCATCACTAGCTGTTTTATTTTGCTTTGCCGCTTTATTATACCTAGAGTTAAAACATAAACAGCTTTCGACTAACGGAGACTTCCCAGCAACCTACAAAAACAGCAAAGTCGATGCGAAATTCTGTTTCATTGCAGATTTAATAAGGAGATTTCACTTGATCCGTATGATTTTAGCTTTGGCTCTTTGGCTGGGCATTAGTATCACTGCGATGGCAGCAGAGCCCATCATTATCGGGCTTAACTTTCCGCGCACCGGACACTATAAAGAAGAAGGCTTGGCGCAAATGCGTGGCGCACTGCTGGCGATTGACGAAATCAATGCCAAAGGTGGGTTGTTAGGCCGTCCTATCCAATTAATCACACGTGATACTGCATCACGTCCCGTAAAAGCCGCGCGCAACGTCGACAGCATGATTAATGAGGGTGCTGTCATGCTGTTTGGTAGCGTTTCCAGCGCTGTAGCCGTAGCTGCTGCGGAACGTGCACGGCAAAACAAAACCATTTATTTTTCAACCATTGGCTATGCTAACGATGTCACTACCGAAAAAGGCCATCGTTACATATTCAGAGAAAGCACCAGCGCTACCATGTCGGCTCGTGCGCTAGGCGAATACTTAACACTGAATTTCCCCAATAAAAAATACTTCTATATCACTGCCGACTACAGCTGGGGACATAGTTCAGAAGAGTCATTGCGTAAAAACACCAACACACAAGACACCAACACCCATCCAGGTGTATTAGTACCTTTCCCCTCCGCTAAGCAGTCTGACTACAGCAGCGCGTTGAAAAAAGCAGAGGAAAGTAATGCCGAAGTAATAGTGTTAGCGCTGTACGGTCATGATCTAGTACGCGCCATGCGCACTGCCGACACTATGGGACTGAACCGCAAAACCCAAATTGTCGCACCCAACCTAACCCAAACCGTTATTGAACAAACAGGCCCAAGCCTTATGGTGGGCGTACTAGGTACTGAGCACTGGTTTTGGCGCGTGCCGGAAATTGAAAAGTCAGGCACGGGGTTAATGTTCACTAAAAACTTCAGCGACAGGTATGGTCTTTACCCCGCCAGTGCCGCAGCTTCGGCTTATACGGTCATATATCAATGGGCTGACGCGGTAAGTCGCAGCAAGAGCTTAGACAGCGCCAACGTCATTAAAGCGCTGGAAAACCACGAATATCAACTCTTAAAAGACAAAGCACAATGGCGCGGTTTTGATCACCAAAATGTGCAAACCGTCTATGTGGTAAGGGTTAACGGACGTGAAACCGTTGTTAGACACCCATCGCGTCAAGATTATCTAGAAGTCGTTCACAGCCTTAGTGGTGATAAGGCAGCCATCAGTCATGATGAATGGAAAGAACTACGCAAAGCCGCTAAGCAGCCCGATACGCTACGCTAATACGCAGCAATTCAGGCATAAAAAAGGTTGGCTTAGGCCAACCTTTTTATTTCGCTAAATACATACCTGATTAACGATTCATATCATATTTGCGCATTTTTTCCACCAGGGTTGTACGTCGAATACCCAAGCGTTCCGCTGCATGCGCAACGACTCCATCCGTATCATCAAGTGCCTGCTGAATTAAAGCGCGCTCAATGTCTGCCAAGTGCTCACGCAAATCCAATCCTTCAGCGGGCAACACATTTCCCATTGGCGCAATAGGCTCCGGCTCTTCAAGCAGCGGCGCCTGCAAAGCAGCGCGCTCGCTTAATTCGTCCCGCAGCTCTCTAATTCCGCCATCTTCTTCCAGATAGCGAAACTTCTTGGGCAGTTCATTCACACCAATAACACCATGGGGATACATAATCGCCATGCGCTCTACCAAGTTGGCTAGCTCTCGCACGTTACCGGACCAGTCATGCTCACATAAAGACATAATGGCAGCTGAGTTAAACCGAATAGAACCACGCTTTTCGCTCTCCATACGCATGACCAGCTCGTTAATAAGCAGTGGTATATCTTCCGAACGCTCACGTAATGGGGGCATTTCGATAGGAAACACATTTAAACGATAAAATAGATCTTCACGAAAGTCTCCGGCTTCAATCATTTTCTCCAGATCTTTATGTGTGGCTGCAACGATACGTACATCTGCCGTTTGCGTTTTGGTACTGCCTACCCGCTCAAAAACCCGCTCCTGTAAAACCCTAAGCAACTTAACTTGCATAGGCAGCGGCATGTCGCCCACTTCATCTAAAAACAACGTACCGCCTTTAGCCATTTCGAAACGCCCCGCTCGGGTGCTTATCGCCCCCGTAAACGCGCCTTTCTCATGACCAAAAAGCTCACTTTCCAACAGTTCTGCAGGAATAGCGCCACAGTTAACCGGAACAAAAGGTCCATCCTTACGCGAGGAACTATAATGCAGGTTGCGTGCTACAACCTCCTTACCCGTCCCTGACTCGCCGAGAATCAACACATTAGCCTCAGTGTCTGCTACCTGCTGCATCATCTGTCTAACTTTTTGCATGCAACGGCTAGTTCCTACCAAGCTGCGAAACAAATGCGTTTCACGCTGGTTGCGCCGCTCATCTACCTCAGCATAAACATCCCGATACACCTGCGCCCGGTGCAAGCAGTCCACCAATCTGTTGTAGGTGGGTACGGGGGACAAAGAGTTCAGTATTCGTTGTCGATACTCAGCCGGCCAATCGTTAGGCATATCGCCAAAAACAACCAAGGGCAAAAACTCATCCCACTGGCATAATTCCTTAACCAGCGTTAGAGCTTGCGCGCTGTCTTGCATAGAAACAAACGCGCAGAGTATCTCGCGGGGATTGGATAGTTCTTTTACCGCATCACGCCACTTGGAGCTATCCGCAGCAATAAACTCTTCATCCATAAAGTTAAAAATATAAGCAATATTTTGACGCTGTTGCGGATCATCTTCGATCAGCAGAAGTTTAGTTTCACGATGCATACTGGCCAATTCATAGTCAGTTTAAATAAATACCGTAAGTTGATTACGGCGACGTGTGTACAGTTAAGTCAATTTACTATGGAATGTCAATTTAATGGCATACTTATTTTAATGCTTATGTATTTTTTTGACACAAGTCAGAAAAGCATACGCAACAAAACAAGCAATCATAAAAAAACCAGCGGCATAGGCGCTGGTTCTCTTATTCAATTCTTAATCTAAGCTGTCATTCAAAGAGCTGATAAATTTTTGCGTTTTTTTTTGACTGCTGAATCTGTACCAGCTCACTGGCTATACGCTGCTGCTCAGATTGACAGGAAGCAACCAAGTCACGGTACAAGTCCAATAATTCCTGCATTTTTTCACGCAACTCGTCGGCTGCGCTGTGCGGATCGGCCAGTGCCTGATCGACCGCTTGCCGGCACTGCATATCTAAAGCACCTATTGCTTCCCAGTCTTGATTTTCCAGCGCTTCACGTAGCGCTGTTCCAGACTGCTGCAATTGCAAAACTGCTGCATTCATACTTGAACCCTCTTGGGGATTATCAGGCCGCAATTGCGTCCCATCCCTCTTTCACTTCACGCAACAAACTGGAAACTTCTTCTAAAATGAGCGGATCATTTTTCAGGTTAGCTTCCATAAGACGTCTAGCCATATAGTCATACAGGCCGTCCAAATTTAGTGCTATTTCGCCACCCTGCTCAAGGTCAAGGCTCTGGCGTAAACCATTAACGATACCAATAGCCTTACTAATTAACTCACCCTTCTCAGCAACTTGCCGACGCTCCATGGCACCACGAGCCTGAGCCAAGCGAGTTAAGCCACCTTCCATCAGCATTTGAATTAAGCGGTGCGGATCCGCGCCTGCTGCCTGAGCTTGTGTATTAACGGATTGGTATTGCTGTAAAGCTGTCATCGCATTCATTTGTTCGTGCTCCCATGTTTTGCGGATTACTCTATTTATCGACAACAGCACCACTTTCTTTAAAAAATAATTCTAGAAACTGCTTCATTTGACTGTAAAAAATCCCAATAAAACAAAGCCACTACAAACATTCTAGCCTGGAGTCTAAATGAGTAGTGGCTTATTGGTACAGATGTTTCTAAATCATTTTTATAGCTGTGCTGGCTCTTTTGCAGGGTCAATTTCAGCCCAAGCATCGCGAATCTTAACCACCAACTCCTGCACTTCTTCCAATGTTTTAGGGGTTTTATCTACAGCTACGTGTGCCAAGCGGCGCGTCATATAATCATACAAAGCATCAAGATTTTCTGCCAACTCACCACCCTGTTCTTTGTCTAGGCTATCCTGTAACAGGCCGATAATAGTGAGTGTGGTATCAACCGCCTCACCACGCTCTGCATGATTGTTTGCCTGCTGCGCAGAAATCGCAGCGGAAATACGGTCGAGCGCACCATCAAGCAAAACCTGCACTGCTTGATAAGGTGTTAAATCTTGTTCTTGGCCTACGTTGCTATATGTATCTGTTGGGTTTGTCATGCTTTATTAGTCCTTTCGTGACATGCCAGGCAAGCTAGCTAGAGATTGCATTAGACTACTGCTGGTTGAATTTAATTGACCGACCAGAGCGTCCATTGCGTTAAACTGTTTGAGCAATCGAGCCTCAATTTGTATTGAGCGCTCATTTAAGCGCTCTGTTTGTTTCTTGATATCGGAACGGGCTAAATCAAGACTCTTTTGTCTTTCACCAATAATACCGGTTTTGCCCGTGTAAGCATCTATTTTGCTATCTAAGCGAGACATCAAGCCGTTATCACCAGCAATAAACTGCCCTACTTTATCAAAATTCTGTTCAAGTGCAGCATCTAATTTTTTATCATCGATTTTTAATTTGCCGTCTTGCTGGGTAGTGATGCCTAAGTCCGCCAGCACCCGCAAACCTTGTGCTCCAGGCATTACATTACCTAGCTCTGCACGCACACCATTTAACAGGCTACGCACTGTAGAGTCACCCACCAAACCGCCTACCACCGGTGCTTTGTCATCGCCGACCTTGGTGACCGCGGTTAACTCTTTGGCGACAGTCATAAATTCATTATAGGATTCGACAAATTTCTTTAACTGATCTTTAACACCTGAGCGGTCCTCACCAACGGTAACTGTCAGGGGTTTGCCTTCTTCAGTTTTACCTTTAAGAGTGAATTCAACATCAGGGATAACGTTTGCAACTGTGTTGGTTGCGCTCTCAAGCGCCAAACCATCAATACTAAATTTAGCATTTGCGGCTTGCTGTAAGTATCCAGCACCGCCATCCTCGGCTTTAATGTCTTTTGTGCCGTCGACATTAAAGTCTGCTTCGCCAATTACACCTGCCAGCGTTCCGGTCATCACAATATCTTTGCCTGCACCCGTTTCTTTCGAGCTAAGCACAATCTGCGATGTACCGCTGGCTGGGTTATTAACAATATTAGCTGTAATGCCCTTGTCTTTAAGCTGCTCATTGAGCGCATCACGTACATCCGTCAAACTTGAGCCATCAGCAATGTTGACGGTAGTTACCTCACCATCGGAGCCCAGCTTAACTTCTAAAGAACCAGCGCCAGAGGCTTTAAAATCTGTTGCAACCGCTTTTGTCGCTACTTTACTGCTGGTCGCCAAGCTCGTCACTTCTACACTGTAAGTGCCAGCGGCTGCAGTTTTGCTAGCAGTCGCGCTGAGTGCCGAGCCATTAGAAGAAGCCGCTTTCATATTATCGAATAGCGTCATCTTATTAAGCTCTTTCATGGAGCTTTGGAAATTACTGAGCGCACTCTGCAATTTACCTAACGCAGAAAACTTGGCTTCAGTGGTCTTCTCCTGGCGTTGAAGCTGGGCAGCTTTGGGTGCTGTTTCTGCCTGCACCATTGA